>DATCGK010000606.1:0-2214 GCA_036508975.1 Candidatus Limnocylindrales bacterium | reverse complement strand
GGGGGCGTGGTCGCGTTCATCGGGCGAACCCGCGTGACCCCCGGGACACCGGCTCCCGGGCAGGAGCCCGCCCCGGCGCAGCTCCGGGGCAGGATTGTCGAGGGCCTGGAGTACGAGGCGTTCGAGCCCATGGCGCTCGAGGTGCTGGCCCGCATCGCGGACGAGATCGGGGAGCGATGGGGCGTGACCCACCTCGCCATCGTCCACAGGACCGGTGCCGTGCCCCTGGGCGAGACGTCCGTGGTCGTGGTCGCGGCCTCGCCCCACCGGGACGCGGCGTTCGAGGCGGCCCGGTACGCGATCGACGAGACGAAGGCCCGGGCGCCGATCTGGAAGGCCGAGCGCTTCGCGGACGGGCACGTCTGGATCGGGGACGCGGCACGGACCGGCCCGGCGCAGCCGCCTCGCCCCACCGACTCCGCCGACCCCGCCTGACCGGCAGCACCGCCTGGTCCGCCGACTCCGCCTGACCGGCAGCATCGCCTCATCGGCCGACCCTGCCTGATCGGCCCGCTTCCGGTCGGTCCCGCCCTCCATACTAGGTCCATGCAGCTGTTCGGGGACGGCCTGGATCTCGACGCCCTGCGCGCGCGGGCAGAGACGCTGGCTTCCGCGTGGGCCGCCGCGGCCGCCACCCGCACGACGGTCGGGCAGGAGCGGGCGATCCTGCGCCTCTTCGGCGTCAGCGGGGTGGACCGGTCTGGCCGGCCGCTCGCCGCCGAGGTGGTGGAGCGCTACCTCGCCCCCGACCCTGGCCGGCTGGGCGGCGGCATCGCCCTCCCGTTCGCGATCGCCATGGCCGAGTACGACCTGCCGCCGATGGAGCTGGCGCTCGAGGTCGCTGCCGGCAACGTGGACCTGGGCCTCGAGGCGGAGCTGCTGGCCGAACCCGATCGGCGTGCCGGTGCCGTGGTGAATGCGACCAGGCTGGCGCGTACCGCACGGGATCGCGTCGACGCCAACCGGACGGCCCGCCGGGAGCTCCTGGCGCTACTCGGCGACGGGCCCCGGCCGTGGCTCGGCTCGGTGCTGCTCGCCCCGGCGATCATCGATGCCCTGGACGAGGCGGCGGCGGCGATCGAGGCCGGGGCCTCGATGCTGCGCGTGGACGTGCCACCCGGCCGGGAGCTCGCAGAGCACATGGCGCGGGTCGGCGCCAGCCTGGACCGCTGGAGCGCCGAGCCGTCGTCTCGCGGAGGCCTGGACACCTGGGACCCGTCTGGCGAGCCCATCCCCAGCGGGGCGCAGCGGGCGCTCTCCGTGCTGCGCGACGCCGTCGACGAAGCGGCCGCCCGGCGTCGCGGCTACGTCAGGCTCGTGACCGAGGCCCAGGCCCTGGCCGCGCCGGACCAGGCGGTCGTCGCGGCCTTCGAGCGCATCGACGGGGTGATCGCGGACCCTGTCCGCGAGATCGTCGCGCGGGGCGTGGACCCGGACCGCGTCCTGGCGGACCACGTGTTCGCCCACCGCGTCCTGGCGCGCGCCGGGACGCAGATCCTGGTGCCTGCAGGCCCGCTGCTGGTGGCACCGGACTTCGCCACCGGGGTCCCATCGGATGCGGCGACCCGTTCGGGCAGGGCGCTCGCCCTCCAGATGCTCGCCGTCGCGCTCGCTCGACATAACGGCCTTGCGGCCGCGTCGATCTGCGTGAGCGCCCTGCCCGACTGGACCGTTGACGAACGGCGGGCGCCGGCGCTTGCCGCCGCCGAGATCGCGCTCCGTCGTGCCGCCTTCCCCGAGCACGCGCTCGCCTTCATCGAGCCGGCCCTCGCCCCGGATGCGGCCATCACGTGGCACGCGATCGTCTCGGCGCTGCTGGCGGATGCCGGTGAGGTGGACATCATCCTTCGACGTTCCGTTGGGCCGGATGCGCCGTCGCTCGGCATGACCCGCCGGGCCGCCAGCGTGGCAGCCGCCCTGCGCAGGTCACGGGTTCCGCCGGTCATCTCGGGCGCTGCCGCGGACCACGCTCGGCGTGCCATCGATGCTGCCGACGCGACCCTGGCGTCGCTCGAGGCGCATGGCTGGCGGGCGATCGTGGACCAGCCCCTTGGGATGGACAACGACAACCCCGGCGGTCACGCGGTCGCGGTGCGGACCGAGCTGTTCGACCCGCTCGCGGTGGCCGACGCGACTCGCTGACCGATCGCTCGGCCGACTAGAGGCGGGTCAGCTCGTCCGGCTCGTCGCCGGTCACGAGACGCTCGCAGGTGG
>DATCGK010000605.1:0-4505 GCA_036508975.1 Candidatus Limnocylindrales bacterium | reverse complement strand
CCACGGCGATGAGGTCGTCGCCATCAGGGTCGGCCAGGGCGAACTGGTAGTCAGGCCACAGCTCGTAGAGTCGGTCCCAGAGACGGTTCACGACCTCGTCGTGGCCGACGAGGAACTCGGGCCACGGCGACGCACCCAAGCCGCGCATGGTGTTGATGAGATCAGGCCGTGCAGCGGCTGTGATCACCTTGTAATCGTTCACCGGGCGAATCGTTGCAGGCTCCAGACCGTGCGTCCAGAGATGGCCGCGCGTCCCATCCCGCGACCGGACCGGAGCGCCCCGTGCGGAGCCGGGGCGAGTCAGGCAGCCCCGATGCTGCCGCGATGCCCGCTCGGCGAGCGCTGAGCGGGCATCGGACAACCGGTCCTGCAGCAGCGGGCGGAACCGCTATGGCACGTAGACCTTGATGTCGCCCTTGACGACCTGGTACCAGATCTGGGTACTCCCGTCCGTGTCAGCCCAGGGAGCGGTCACGAACCAGTCTGGGCTGGCCATGCTGCCCCCGTCGAGCAGAAAGACCTGAATCTCCGCGCAGGCGTAGGTGCCGGGGTAGTCCCACACACACTGCATCGAAGGGGCCACCACCCCAGGTGTGTTGTCGTTTTCGTCCCTGTAGAAGCCTGCGTTCTCGACGATCGCAATCCACGCCGGGAGTCCCGAGTCGGCCAGGGGCGTGAACTCGATCACGCCGGGGCTCGGGTCGCCGACCGTCGGCGTCGTGAGATGAGCGTCGACCCACCCGACCGGCACCCCGTCGTTATTCGCGACGAGCGCGTGCACGTCGACGAGTTTGGAGTTCGAGGCCGCCGTGGACCCCACCACCAGGACCATCAACAACGTCGCGGCCAGCAGAGTCGCCAGGATCCGTCGCATCAGTACGTGCCACCCTTCCGGGACGCGTCCTGCGGGTCGGTCTCGCCAGTGGCTCGGCGCGGTCCCGGCGGCCGGGGTATGGACCGCGTGTTATCGCCTCCCGCGTTGCAGACGGGACGCTTGACGGGCGCAGGTCTTGCACCAGCGGCATCCGTCGTGAAGCGACCCCCGGACGCCCGGTGCGCGTCCGGGGCCGCGAGGACGCAGTGACGGCTCGCTCCGGGTCAGTCGCCGTGGTAGGTCAGGACGAAGGCCCCGGGTCCGACGGCCCAGCTGGTGCCATCCCAATCGCCGACAGTGGGCGTGTACGTGTTCGTGTCGAGATAGTCGGCGCGGCCGGCCGGGTCGAGCACGTCCACGAACCAAAGGTAGATGGGATGGCAGTTCGGCACGTTGGGCTCCGAGTAGTCGCACGTCACGCCCTCCGCGTAGGCGACGTTCGCGCCAAAGTTGGGGCCATCCCAACCGCCTGGATTACCAGCAGTCGGGTCGTACCCGAACCGGACATAGCCGAGCTGCGCATGCGACTCCCGAACCGGGTATCCGGGGGCCCCGTAGAAGTCGTAGTGGCCGGGCACGAGTTGCTGCTCGGACGGCTCGAACAGCTGCACGGTGACACGCCCGATCACCTCTTGAGTCTGTCCGTCGATAGCCTGGAAGTTAGCCACGAGGCTGTTCCCAGGGGCTCCTGGAGCCGCCGAGACGCTCGACGCGGTGAGCGAAGCGACGAGCATGCCAGCGGAAAGAAGCGCCACGAACCGGCGCATCGCAAGCCTCCCTGGGACGCATTCACGCGGGTCGGTCTCGCCAGTGGCTCGGCGCGGTCCCGGCGGCCGGGGTATGGACCGCGTGTCATCGCCTACCGCGTTGCAGACAAGACGCTTGATGGGCGCAGGTGTTGCACGAGCGGCATCCGTCGTGAAGCCACCCCCGGACGCCCGGTGCGCCTCCCATCCCGCCATCGGAACCCGGCACGACGGGAGCGGAGCGCACGGTGCGGAGCCGGCGGCGGGGGGCCGGCCCGCTGCTCGGCTTCACGGTTCCGGCGGCAGAGCAGCCGCAAGGAAGGCGCGAACGCGGGCGACATAGGCGGACGGATCAGCGAAGAACGCCCCGACGTGGCCGGCCCTGGGGACGACCACGTACTCTGCCGTCGCGCCCGCCGCCCTCGCCATGGACGCACCGTCGCTTGGCTTGACGGCCTGGTCGTCCGCCCCCGCGATGAACAGCAACGGGCGCGTCCCAAGGGCGCGGATGGTATCGGCCGGCACCACCGAGGCAGGATCGGTCCCGGAGAGCACCCGGTAGAGGAAGAGGGCGTAGGCGACGACCGGGCCCGGCACATGCCACGTCGTGCCGATGCCCGCGCCCAGCGTTTCGCGCAGATCGGCGAAGGCGCTGTCGAGCACCAGCGCCTCGACGTCGGGAGAGCGAGCCGCGGCAAGCATGGTCGCGGCCGCGACCATGCTGAGACCGATGACGGCCACGTGACGGGCCCCGTGAGCCCGAGCGGCGGCCACCGCCCCGACGACGTCGTACTGCTCGCGGGCGCCGAAGGAGAGCGTGTCGCCATCGCTCGTGCCCTGATCGCGCAGGTCGAACGCCAGCACGTCGAAGCCGTCGCCGACAAGGTCCGCGGCCAGGCGCAGACTGATTCCGCCCACAAGTCGATTGCTGTCGATGCCCGGCACGACGACGAGTGCGCGGCCGGTGGGCCGCAGGGCGGGCATATACCAGCCGCGGAGGTTCGTGCCGTCCAGCGGGCTGGGGAGCGAGATGTCCTCGTAGCGCAGGCCGTGCCGGCCCGGGTCGTCAGCAAGCGGGACGCGCGATGGGTGGACCCGCGCCCACATGGGCACGGCCGGCAGGACGAAGATGATCCCGAGGAGCACAACGAGGAGGCTGCGGGCATGCCGGCGCACAAACCGCCGGGGTCGGCGAACCGGTGCCACTCGGCCTGAGCTGTTCATGTTCGCCTTCGCCTTTGCCGCCGTGATCCCCGGGTTCGTGCTCGAGGAGCCGGCCTTTCAGGAAGCGCCGTCCGTCGTCCACCCCTCGTCCGGGGTGCCTGCCGTCGGTTGGCATCGCGAACAACTCGGGACCGCCCCGGCGGCCGGGGTATGGACCGCGTGTCATCGCCTCCCGCGTTGCAGACGAGACGCTTGACGGGCGCAGATGTAGCACCAGAGGCGTCGTTCGAGGTCAAGCGGCCCCCGGACGCCCGGTGCGCGTCCCATCCCGCGCGAACGGAGCGGAGCGTCGGGTGCGCAGCCTGCGGTCTCGCATGAGCGTCGCGCTCGAGCATCGCGCTCGATCATCACCCGCACCGGGACCGATTGGCCCCGCGGTTGCGGCTTTGGGACCAACGCGACCGTTCAGCGGCCGATACCATCGCCGCGTCAGGCGATCCGCCCGTCCCTGGAGCTCCGTGCTGGCTCGAGCGTCGCCGACGCCGCAGAAGCAAGAGAGCTTGCGCGTGACGAACAACGGCCTCCTGATACGCAGGGCGACGCTGAACGACGTGCCGGTCATTCGGGCGCTTCTGGCCTCACACGACAACGACAGCCCGGTCACCACCGTGGACATCGTCGGCCCGTACGTCCGCCATCTCATACGCCACGCGATCGCGCTGGTAACAGAGCGCGATGGTGAGCTGGTCGCCTACGGCGCCGCCATCGACACGGGCATCGCGCGGCACCTCGCGGACCTGTTCGTCCGGCCGGACCTGCTGGGCCGGGGCATCGGGCGCCCGCTGCTGGCGGCGGTCATGGGAGACGCGCCGCAGCGCACCACGTTCGCGTCGGCCGATCCTCGTGCGCTTCCGCTGTACGTGCGCGCGGGCATGGCGCCGTTCTGGCCGAGCTTCTCCTTGGAGGGCATGGCCACCGCGCTGCCGGTGCCCGGCCTGTCTGTCAGGATCGAACCCGCCGATCCGTCCCGCTTGGCGAGCCTCGAGCGGGCCTGGACCGGTTGCGATCGCAGCACGGACCACCTGTTCTGGGCCTCGCAGGCCGAAGCGGAGGGGTTCGTCGTGCTCGATGCCGGGGAACCAGCCGCCTTCGGCTACGCCCGGGCGCGCCAGGTGGGCGTGGCCCGGGCGCTCGACCGGCTTCTGGTCCGGCCGGACGGAGAGCCGGTTGGACCGACGGTCGCGGCGATCCGGCATGCAGGACGCGGCGGCTCGGTCATCGCGAACGTTGCGGGCCCGAGCCCGGTCCTGCCCGCGCTCCTCGCGGCGGGGTTCAGGATCAAGGACCGCGACCAGTTCATGGCCTCGGACCCGGGACTCGTCGACCCCGCGCGCATCATCCCCAACGGCGGGATGCTCTGACCCGTCGCCTGGTTGTCCGAAGGTCGAGATCGTCGCGGCCGGCGCGGAGCCGCGGGGGCATGACGATCATCGCCGGCGGGTCGACCTTCAGGTTCTTGCGCAGCGGGAGCTCCGGCCAGATCGAGAAAGCGTCGACGAGGGTGGGATCGGCCGCGAAGATGTCGTTCCACTGGTCGGGGCGAGAGGTTTCGCGCCGCCAATTCCCACACTTTGGATTGTGGTCCCGGACTGGTTGGTCAGCGCGCTAGGTGCGGTGGCGTAGCGGCTGTTTACTCCTACACGTGATCCTGTAACTCGTGC
>DATCGK010000604.1:0-8941 GCA_036508975.1 Candidatus Limnocylindrales bacterium | reverse complement strand
GTAAGGGCCTCGTTCACGGCCACGACCGGGAACGAGAGGGCGCCGTCCGCGGCCATCGCGCGGAGGCGGATGACGCCGGTGGTGGTCTCCTCGGTGCCCGCCAGGACCTCCGACAGCTGGGAGCGCCGCTCCCTGTGGAGCAGCGAGACGAGGTCGCAGCCGTCGTCCATCGTGATCATCGGGTGCGTGTCCGCGACGGTCCGCAGGTGGGCGTAGTAGGTGTCGTTGTCCTCGCCCCGGCGTGCGTAGGTGGCGATGCCGTACTCGGCGACCAGCGCCGCTGCCGTGACATCCTGCGTGGACAACGGGTTCGACGCCGCGAGGTGGACCTCCGCGCCGCCCGCCTGCAGCGTGCGCATCAGGTTGGCGGTCTCGGTGGTGACGTGGAGGCACGCCCCGATGCGCAGGCCGGCCAGCGGCTTCTCGCGCTCGAAGCGCTCGCGGATCAGGCGCAGGACGGGCATCTCGCGCTCGGCCCATTCGATGCGGCGGATGCCCTCTGCGGCGAGCGAGAGGTCCGTCACGTCGTAGGGGACGCGGGGCGTGGCGTCGGTCATCGGGGTTCCTCAGTTGGGGCGGCGTCTGCCGGCGGGGCGATGGGATGAGCCTGGGTGATGGGAGACGCCGGCGCGGGGGCGTCCATGTGGCGCTGGGCGAAGAGACGCCGGATCGAGGCGGTGAGGTCGGCCAGCGGCGAGCCCGTCCGGTGGATGAGCCGCTCCTCGAAGCGGCAGTGCTCAACGTACCCGAGATGCCGATAGGCGGCGATCGCCGGCGAATTGTCGGATCGCACGTTGAGCACGACCTCATCGCAGAACCGCAGCAGCTCCGCGGTGACCGCGGACGTCGCGGCCTTCGCGTAGCCGCGGCCACGGTGATCCGCGTGGGTCAGGACGTTGCCGACGACGGCGAGGCGGGCATCCCGCGAGATCACGTGGGTCCCGGCGGCGGCCACCAGGCGGCCGTTCACGCGAATGCCGAAGTAGATCCCCTCCGCCACGGCCGTGGATGGGAGCCACGCGGCGAAGCCGAGCTGGTAGAGGCGGTTGAGCTCGTTGACCTCGACGGGGAGGACGCGCTCCACGGAGGCGGGGTACGGCCGGAACGAGGCACGGTCCACCCACATCCGGACCATCGGGGGACCCGGCTCCACGCGGTAGCTCCGGCCGATCGCGGGCAGGGACTCGGGCGCGGCCGACATGTACGCGGCGCGCGGCCGGATGACGTCCCGCAGGAGCGCGCCGATCCCGTTGGGGTCACCCATGAGGAACAGCGGCTGCGGCGTGGGCCCGCTGTACTCCATGCCCACCGCCACGACCTCGTCGCCGCTAATGGCGATCCCCCACCGCGTCCGCCCGAACTCGCGGTCCTCCAGGTCGCACAGCGAGTAGGCGGCGAACAGGCGGTCGCGCTCCAGGAATCCGCGCAGGACTGCCCGGTCCCGCGTGGAGCGGACGGAGATGGCGCCACGCCGGTCGAGGACCCCCGCTGCCATCAGGAGGCTGCCTCCGCGCTCGGATCCGTGTCGACGGCTGCGGCGGCTTCGGTGACCGCCTCCGCTTCGGTGACCGCCTCCGCTTCGGCGGCGTGGGTGGCGGGTTCGGCGGCGTGGGTGGCGGCTTCGGCGGCTTCCGCCCTGGCAGCGGCTTCTTCGGCGGCGGCCCTGGCGGCGGCGGCCTCGGCCTCGGCAACCCGCTTCGCGACCAGCGCCGCAAACCCCGGCGACGTCCGGCGAGCGTCGGCCGCCGCCACCGCCGCCACGATCGCGGGCCCGTATGGAGGCCGGAGGACGCCCTCGCCGGTGATGATCGCCGTGACAAGGTCGGCCGGCGTGAGGTCCTGGAGCGGGTTGCGGATCTGGGTCCCCTCGGGCGCGATCCGCGTCCCGGCAGCCCGCAGCACGGATCCCGGACGGCCTTCCTCGATCCTTGCCGCACCGCCGGTCCTCGTCGCGAGATCCAGCGACGTCACGGGCGCACAGACCAGGAACGGGATCCCCGCCTCGGCGGCCGCGAGGGCCAGCGGGTACGTCCCGGCAATCGCGATCACGTCGCCGTTGGCAGCCACGCGGTCCGCGGCCACGAGCACCGCGCTCACCTCGCCCGCCGCGATGCACCCGGGCGCCGCGGCATCGGTGACCACGGCGTGCGAGGCGCCCGCCTGGCGCAGCTCCCACGCGGCGATCCGCGAGCCCTCGAACAGCGGCCGCGTCTCCGCCACGAGCGCGTGGATCGGCCGTCCGGCGTGGTGGAGCGCCAGGATCGCCGACAGCGCCGTCCCGGAAAGGCCACCGCCCATCGCCCCGGTGCTGCCGATCGTGAGCACGCGGAGAGGGTCACCGGGGCCGCCGGGAAGCGCCGCGGCGGCGTGCTCGACGAGGGCGCCATGCTCCGCCTGGGCCTCAAGCAGGATCGCCTCGGCCTCGAGGGTGAGCGCGGTGACGACGGCCGCTCCCTCGTCGTCCTGGCCCAGGGACTCCAGCAGCGCCACCTGCCGGTCCACGGCCAGGACGAGCGCCGCGGATCCGGGCCGGTTGAGCCGCAGGGCGTTGGCGGCACCCCGGATCGTCGCCCGGCGCGCAAACGGCCGGGAGAGTATCGACCGCCCGGCGACGAGCGCCAGCGTCACCGCGGCCACCTGCGCCTGAACGGCCGAGCCGATCAGCGCGCCCTCGTTGATCGCGGTGACCAGGTCGACGGTCGAGCGGACCTCGCGCTCGGCCAGGACGTCCGGCAGCCGGCTCTGGTCGACCAGGCGGCAGACGTCGCCGTCCCAGCGGAAGGCGGCCCGGTACCCGGCGGACGCCGCGTCCACCTCGACCGGGGTCGTGGCGGGGGCCGACGGGGCGGGGGCCGCCACCGGCTCGGATGTTCCCAGGAGCTCTCGCGCGGCGTCCGCCGACTGCTGCTGAAGCACCTGTGCCGCACCCAGCACGGACCCGATGGACGTGACGACGTCGCCGGCAAACTGCCGGAAGAACCGGCGCCGGGCGGGATCGGGGGGCTCGACGGGGTGGTCCGTCATGGGACGGCGTGGCGGCCGTGCGATCCGCGCCGCGTGTGGATGATCGTCAGTACTGGATGACGCTCGTGACCCTGCGGCCGTCGAGTCGCTCGCGACCCTTGAGGAAGTCGAGCTCAACGAGGAACGCGAGGCCGACGACGACACCCTTGAGGCGCTCGACCAGCTCGATCGTGCCGCGCACCGTGCCGCCGGTGGCGAGGAGGTCGTCCACGATCAGCACGCGCTGGCCGGGCTGGACCGCATCGCGGTGGATCTCGAGCGTGTTGGAGCCGTACTCGAGCGCGTACTCCACCGTCAGGGTCTCGGCCGGCAGCTTGCCCAGCTTGCGAACCGGGACCAGGCCCGTGCCCAGCTGGTACGCCATGGGCGCCGAGAAGATGAAGCCGCGCGATTCCATGCCCACCACGAGGTCCACCTGGTCGTCCCGGTACGGCGCGAGCATCAGGTCGATCGATTCCTTGTAGGACGCGGGGTCCTTGAGGAGCGTCGTGATGTCGTAGAACAGGATGCCGGGCTTCGGGAAGTCGGGGATCTCGCGGATTTTCGCGCGAAGCGTCTCGGCGGACATGGGCTTCGGAAACCTCAGGAGGTGACGCGACGGTCTGGCGGCGCGGGCAGGTGGCCGCCGAGCCGCTAGTCTACCGCAGCCGTCAGCCCGCCCTGCGGGGACTGCGGGGACCGGATCCGCCCCGACGCGACCGCGCCGGCGACCGCCACGACCAGCGACAGCGTGAACACGCCCGCGAGCGCGATGCCCAGCCCGTTGTCCCCGGCCCTTTGTCCGAAGGCGATGATCGCACCGGCCACACCCGTCCCGAGGGCCGTGCCCAGGATGTCCGAGAGCTGCAGAGCGGAGGTGGTGGATCCCTGCTCCGACGCGGCCACGCCGCGGAGCACCACGAGCGTGACGGCGGAGTACATGAACCCCATGCCGACACCGGGCAGGATCCAGGTGACGATCGCGATCTCCGGCGGCACCCCGGGCAGCACGGCAAGCAGCGTGAGCGCGGACCCCAGCGCGATGAGGACGAAGCCGAGCCTGACGAACCGCCGCGGACCCCAGGTGTCGATCCGCCGCGCCTGCACCCACGACCCCACCGTCCAGGCCAGCGTCGTGACGGTGAACACGATGCCGGTCAGCGTTGGTGACGTTCCTCGCCAGGTCTGGAGCAGGAGCGGGATGTAGGCATCGCCGGCGAAGAACGCGAAGGTCATGACGCCGCGCAGGAGGATCGCGGCCGGGACGCCGGCGGCCAGCCCCAGGGTCCCGGCGGGCGTGAGGCGGCGGAAGGCGGGCAGGAGCAGCGCGATGCCAAGCGCGGACCCGCCGACGACGAGCAGGGGTTGCTGGGCGGTCAGCGCGACCACCAGGATCCCGGCACCGCCGGCCGCGAGCAGGGCGTTCGGCAGTCGTCTGACGGTGGCGGTCGCGGCCTCGTCGCCGGTCGCAGGGATCGCCGCCGGCACGTTGCGCAGCGCGGACAGCGCCAGCCCGCCGGCGAGGGCGAGGAACGGGAGCAGCCCCAGGAACACCCATCGCCAGCCGAACGCCTGGCCGACGACGGCGGCGAGCGACGGGCCGATGATCCCGGGCACCACCCACGCCGTGGACATCATCGCGAACATGCGCGGCTGGAGCCGTTCCGGCAGGCAGCGGCCGATGGCGGTGTACGCCGTCGGGCCCACGGACCCTGCGCCCAGGCCCTGGACGAACCGGGCAACCACGAGGAGCGGCATCGTCGGGGCCAGGCCGCCCATCGCCAGGCCCAGGCCGAACAACCCGAGCCCTACGGCGAACGGCCGCCAGAGCGGCATCCGGTCGAGGGCGCCGCCCGTGACCACGATGCCCAGCAGGCTGCCGAGGAAGAAGGCCGAGTAGACCCAGCCGTACAGCTCGACGTTGCCGAGGTCCGCGGCGACGACCGGCATGACGGTGCCGATCGCCAGCGACTCGAGCGCGGCCAGGGTGATCGTGAGGATGAGGCCGAGCGTCAGGCCGCGCAGGCCGGGGGCGAACAGCTCGGCGGTCCGCGCCTGGGTCAGGGCGGGAGGGATTGAAGGCGCGGACACGGCCCCATGATGCCCGGTCCCGGTTGACCGGGCGGCGGGGGTGCGGCGGTCGGGTCGTCCCGCAGCGCGGATCCGGCCGTCAGGTCGTCCCGCAGCTCGGATCCGGCCGTCAGGTCGTCCCGCAGCGCGGGTGCGGCCGTCAGTACCCCTTGTCCAGCGCGACGCGGGCGAGCTTGACCGCGATGCTGCCGCCCGGGACCAGCAGCCCGATCGTGTCGGCGCCGATGTCGAACAGCGCGTCGCGGCTCACCCGGCGTGTGATCTGCATCTTCAGGGACGACGCCGTCCTCGTCTCCCCGGTCAGGCCGTCCACCTCCACCACCCCGCGACGATCCTTCGCCGGCAGGTGGAACTCGAAGGCCACGATGGGCCGGTAGAAGAGCTCGATGTGGTCCATCGCCAGGGACTCCTCGTGGACCATGTCGGCCTGGAGGGGTCGGAGCATCTTGGCGAGGAGCTGGCGCACGATGGCCGACGCGCGTTGCTCGGGCGGGACGACGATCGTCTCGTCCTCGCCCAGCGCGGCCGGGTCCATGATCTCCGTCCGTGGTCCGGTGATCAGCGCCGCGCCGTTGCCCACCGCCGCCCCGGTCTGCCCATCCACGAAGACCTCGTCCCGGATGTCGTCCGTGCAGTGCTCCATGAGCGAGACCATGAACACCGCGGGAGCCTTGCCGGACTGGACGACCGCGAAGTCCTCGCCCAGGAG
The DNA here is from genome assembly GCA_036508975.1 of Candidatus Limnocylindrales bacterium. Taxonomy (GTDB): domain Bacteria; phylum Chloroflexota; class Limnocylindria; order Limnocylindrales; family CSP1-4; genus CAIXZV01. The sequence continues at coordinate 3,138 of DATCGK010000604.1, read as the reverse complement.
GGTCACGGCGCGGACGTCGGGGGCGCTGGCCGGGATCGTGTAGGTGCGGGTCCGGTCGTAGACGTAATGCGCGTGGCAGTCCACGTGCCAGAACGGCTCGACCCGGCGCTGGGTGGCCAGGAGGACCACGTCCTCCGACTTCGGGCGTGAGAGCAGGCCGCCGATGCCGCTCCCCAGGGATGCCGTCTTCTTCTCCTCCGCGCGGCGTTGCAGCTCCTCCACGGGGAAGCGCGGGTCAAGGCTGAAGATGCGCGGTTCGCCGAGCTGGATGTCCACGTTCGCCCCGCTGTGGTCGGGATGCCGTTCTCCGGCTGCCGGCTACACGATAGACCAGCGGTGGTCGCCATGGAGGGCCCGATCAGGTTCTCAATGCCAGCGTTGCCCCGCGGGCGCGCCACACCGCCTGTCGCGCCACAGCTGGAGGCCGAGGCGGCAATGATCCAAGGGACGGTGGATCGCCTGTCCGATCCCACTGCGTCGACCCCCTGCGCCCCTGCTACCCCCCGATGAGGCGCAGGACCTCGCCCAGGACGGCGATGCGCTGCGGGGTGTCGTACACGTTGTTGTTGAACGTGAAGCCGGTGAAGCCCGCGTCGAGGTAGGGGCGCAGGGCGTCGGCGGCCTGCTCGGGGCGGACGGGGGTCGTGGTGGCACGCCGCTCCTCCGGCAGGCGCTCCCACGCGGCACGGGCGTCGGTCTCGGTCGCAGCGACGATGACCGGCGCCGCCATGGTCCGCTCCACGGTGGACGGGTCCCGGCCGATTGCCTCGCAGTGGCGCGCGAGGATGTCGGTCTTGTGGGTCAGCGCCTCGAGGCCGAGCGGGAACCAGTGGGTCATGTCCGCGTACTTCGCCGCGATCTTCAGGGTCCGTTGCTCACCCCCGCCGCCGACGAGGATCCGCGGCCCGCCGGGTTGCACCGGCCGCGGGACGTTCAGTGCCTCGTCGATCCGGTAGTGGCGGCCCGCGAACGAAGGCCGATCCTGCGTGAACATCGCCTTCGAGATCGCCAGCGCCTCGTCCAGGCGGTCCATCCGCTCGCCGATGGGCGGGAAGTCGAAGCCGAAGGCGCGGTGCTCCGCGTCGTACCAGGCCGCGCCGAAGCCGAGGACGGCGCGCCCGCGGGAGATCACATCCAGGGTCGTGGCTGTCTTGGCGACCAACGCCGGGTTGCGGTAGGTCACGCCGGTGACCAGGGTCCCCAGCCGGATCCGGCTCGTCTCGCGGGCCAGCGCCGACAGCACGGACCAGGCCTCGAGCATAGGGTCTGCCTGCGGCCCGATGCCCGGGATCTGGTTCAGGTGGTCCATCACGGTGACCAGGCCGAAGCCCGCCGCCTCGGCGGCCCGTGCCTGCTCAACGATCCGGTCGAACAGCCGCTCCGGCGGCGTGCCGGGGAACGTGTAGTTGGGGAGATGGAGGCCAAACCAGGGAGTCGTCATGGGCGCAGTGTGCACGCGGACGGCGGATGGCGCAGCGGCGGCCCCGGGCAGACCTTGGCGCTCGCTCAGCCGCCGTCCGCTGGCTTCGAGGCCCGGATCGAGAAGAAGAGCGGCAGCTGGCCCTTCGTGCCATCAGGCAGGCGCCACCGGCCGTCATCGCCCTCGACCAGGAAGTCGAGCTTCCACTCGCAGAAGTCGAACTCGTGAAGGAACTCGATCCGCAGCCCGGCATCGATCAGGGCGGTCACGATCTCGCCCAGCGAGTGGTCCCAGCCGTGCTCCACCAGGGCGGGGTCCGTGACGGCGCCCGGGTCCGCGTATGAGCCGTGCACGTCGAAGGTCAGCGGCTCCGCGTGAGACCAGTAGGGATAGGCGAGGCGCAGCTCGCCGGGTGCCACGCCGTCGTTCTCGAACACCTGGGCCGTGGGGTGGATCTCCGTCACGTAGAAGGTGCCCCCGGGCTTGACGAAACGCGCCGCCACGCAGGCCCAGCCGGCGACGTCCGGAAGCCAGCCCAGCACGCCGCGGGACGTGTAGACGATGTCGAACTCGCCCTCGAGGGCGTCCGGCAGGTCGTACAGGTTGGAGAGCACGAAGGTGGCCGGGACACCGATCTCCGCCGCCAGCGCACGGGCGGACTCGACGGCCCGCTCGCTGAAGTCCGCGCCCGTGACGTTTGCGCCGAGGCGGGCCCAGGAGAGCGTGTCCAGGCCGAAGTGGCACTGCAGGTGGAGCAGCGACTTGCCCGCGACCGGGCCGATCTCCTCGCGCTCGTACCCGGCCAGGCGGATCGGCTGGCGGCCGTCGCGGAACGAGGGGACGTCGTAGAACTCCGAGGCCGTGTGGATCCCGGTCCAGGCATCCCACAGGTCGCGGTTGGCGCGCAGGGCATCGTCCATGGTGCGGAGTCTATCCGGGTGCCGCGCCTGGGCTAGCCGGCGGATCCCGCCGCATGAACCAGATGTGCGGCCCGTCACCCGGCGCGTCCCCCGCCAGCATCACCCGGAACCCGAACCGCTGGTAGAGCGGGACGTTCCCGGCGACGCCCGTCTCCAGGAACAGCGACAGCCCGTCCATCTCCGCCCTCGCGATCGCGAACCGCAGCATGGTGCCGCCGATCCCCCGTCCCTGCGCCGCCGGATCCACCGCCAGCTGGTCAAGGAGCCAGTGGCGCTCCGGCGGATGGCACGTGGCGACCCACGACCACATGCGCTCGTATCGCTCGCCGCCGTCGTCCGACAACGCAGCGATCTCGTTTCGGATCTCCGAGCCGATCGCGGCCTCGAGCCCCTCGCTGTGGGGCGGGAGCAGCGCCATCGCCCCGAGTCCGTCGCCGGCCCGGTACATCCATCCGGCGGCGGCAAAACGCTCGTCCACCAACTGGAAATGGTGGCGGATCCGTGCCTCGAGATCGTTGCCCAACCCGATCGGCCAGACCACCATCGGATCCCGGGCAAAGGCCCGTTCCAGCACGGCGGCAAGCGCGGGCACATCCCGAACCGACGCGGGCCGCACGACCCCGGGAACCGCGGAGGAGCGCTTCACGATGCCGATCATAGGCGGCCGGCCCGGGCAGACGAAGACGGGAGGGCCCCTGGTGGGACCCTCCCGTGGAGGTGCCGGCTGGAGCGGTCAGGGCTGCGCAGGAACCGGGATCGGGAGCGGGACCACGAGGCCGAGGCTGTCCGTTGCACAGG
>DATCGK010000603.1:0-12010 GCA_036508975.1 Candidatus Limnocylindrales bacterium | reverse complement strand
GGCTCCGGCCGGTACGCTCCGGTTCGTTCAACCGCGCCGCGTTCCACCCCAGAGGTTCTCGATGACCACCATACCGCGCCCCAAGATTACCTACGCGACCCTGCGCGCCGACAACGAGGAGCTGCACACGCTCTACGAGGCCGGCCTGGAGAAGGCCAAGGGCCGCCTCGGCGCCTACCACCGCAACGTCATCGACGGGGCCGAGCGCGACGGCGAGGGCACCTTCGAGATCCGCTCACCCATCGACACCGACATCCTCGTCGGCACGTTCGCCAAGGGCACCCGCGCGGACGTCCGGGACGCCATCGCCGCGGCCCGCCGTGCGCAGCCGGCGTGGTTCCGCCTAGGCTGGGAGAAGCGCCTTGAGATCCTGAAGGCGGCCGCGGAGCTCATCTCAGAGCGCCAGATGGAGTACGGCGGCCTGATGGCCATCGAGGTTGGCAAGACCCGCATCGAGGCCCTGGGCGAGGTCGAGGAGGCGGCCGACCTCATCCGGTACTACGCGAAGACGGCCGAGGACAACGCGTTCTACGACCACGAGATGGACAACCTGGGCGACGCGGCCGTGCACACGCGGTCGATCCTGCGGCCGCACGGCGTGTTCGCGGTCATCGCCCCGTTCAACTTCCCGATGGCTCTCGCCGTCGGCCCGACCTCGGCCGCGATGATGGCCGGCAACACCGTCGTGTTCAAGCCGGCCTCCGCGTCGGCGATGACGGCGATCGCGATCCTCGAAGCCTACCGGGACGCCGGCGTCCCGGACGGGGTCTTCAACCTGGTGATGGGTCCCGGCGGCTCCGTCGGCGCCGAGCTCCAGGAGAACCCGGGGATCGACGGCATCGTGTTCACCGGGTCGTACGAGGTCGGCTTCGACATCTTCCGCAACTTCTCCACGCACTACCCGCGGCCGTGCATCGTGGAGATGGGTGGCAAGAACCTCGCGATCGTCATGCGGAGCGCGGACCTCGAGGAGGCCGCCGAGGGCATCATGCGTGCCGCGTTCGGGTTCGGCGGGCAGAAGTGCTCCGCGAACAGCCGCGTCTACGTGGAGCGGCCGGTCCATGACGAGCTGGTCCGCCAGCTGGTGGAGAAGACCGGGAAGCTCGTGGTGGGCAACCCGCTGGAGCGCACCGCGTTCATGGGCCCGCTCATCGACCAGGCGGCCGTCGACCGTCACCAGCAGGCCGTGGCCGAGGCCCGGCGCGACGGCACGGTCTTCACCGGCGGCGAGCGCCTGGTGGAGGGCGCGTCCGCCCGCGGCTTCTACGTGCAGCCGACGGTCGTGGGGCTGCCGGCCACGCACCGCCTGTTCCACGACGAGCTGTTCGCCCCGTTCACGGCCATCGCGGCCGTGGACTCGCTCGACGAGGCGCTGGCGCTGGCGAACGACGGCGTCTACGGCCTCACGGCCGGCGTCTACTCCGAGGTGCCGGCCGAGGTCCAGCGGTTCCTCGACGAGGTCCACGCAGGCGTGCTGTACGTCAACCGGCGTGCGGGCGCGACAACCGGGGCCTGGCCGGGCGTGCAGGCGTTCGGCGGCTGGAAGGGCTCCGGCTCCACCGGCAAGTCCGGCCTGTCGATGTACTACGTCGCCCAGTTCCTGCGGGAGCAGAGCCACACGGTCGTCGACTGACGGCGGAGGGGGTCTGAGGCGGGGCAGGCATGAGGCGATCGCGCTGGGCTGCCGTCCTGACGGCGTTCGCGATGGTGGCCGCCGGATGCTCCCTGCCGCCGCCCTCTTCGCCGCCGTCCTCATCGTCGCCTGCCTCGCCGTCCGGTCCGACCCCACCCCCGGGCGCCGTGGTCGTGCCCGCCGATCAGTTTGACCTCGGGATCAACAACGGGACGACCCTGACGGTCGCGCTCGTGGTCAATGGGACCGAGGTGCGGCAGGTGGACCCGGGTCAGGCGCCGATCCTGACGGCCGCCCAGCTGCCCCCGCTGCCGTGGAATGTCGAGGTGCGCACCTCGTCGGGCCGACCGCTGGTCGGGATGACAGTCCGAGTCGGCGATCGCTGGACCCGGGACAACGCGGACGGCAGTTCCGAGGCCAAGACCGCCGGTGCCAGGGTGGACCTGTCCTGCGGCCGGATCGACATCTGGTCCGGTATGCAGATGCTGGGCCCGGCGCCCGGCCCTGGCGTCCCGGGGGACTGCGCCCCGTAGCCGCCGGCCGCGTGCCGGCGGCGACGCGCGTTCTGTCGCCTGCAGGGCGATGAATTCACCCAAGTCGGTCCCCCAGTGCCACCCCCGGGGACCGGTTTCGGCGCGAACGTCGCCTGACGGGCGACAACCCCGCCGCCAGGGCGCTCCAGCAGTCGGCAAGAGGCGGATTGGTCGCCTCTGAGGCGCCACAGACGCGGACCGGGCTCGCGCCGAACGGGCCCACGCAGACCCGCGCCCGGGCCCCCTGAACAGGCTGTTCGGACCCCCCGCGGCCCCGTCCCGCTCTGCTATTCTGATATTCACTCTGCATAGGATCTATGCGTTCGGGCCCGCGACCGCCCCGCCGCCCAAACGCCCGAGGAGGCCCCGTGACAACCCCGCTCCAGGCGCGTCCCATCCCGGACATCGTGACCAAGCTGCCGGGCCCCAAGGCCCGCGCCCACATCGAGTTTGACCACGCCTGGACGAGTCCGAGCCTCCCGCGCGCCTACCCGATCGTGCCCGTCCGCGGCCTCGGCTGCGCCATCGAGGACATCGACGGCAACGTCTTCCTGGACTTCACCGCCGGTATCGCCGTCAACAGCACCGGCCACAGCCACCCGGCGATCGTCGCGGCGATCCAGGCGCAGGCCGCGGAGCTGCAGCACTTCTCCGCCAGTGACTTCTACCTGCCGATCTACGCGACGGCCGCCGCGGAGCTCGCCCGCATCGCGCCGATGAAGGGCCCGAAGCGGACCTTCATCGGCAACTCCGGCGCCGAGGTGGTCGAGGCCGCTCTCAAACTCGCCCGCTACCACACCCGCCGCCAGAACGTCATCGCGTTCCTCGGTGCGTTCCACGGACGGACGATGGGCGCCGTCAGCCTGACGGCCAGCAAGGCGAAGTACCACGCGCACTTCGGCCCGATGCTCCCCGGCGTCTACCACGTGCCGTACGGGAACCTGGGGCTCGAGGAGATGGAGAGCCGCACCTTCAAGCGCCTCATGCCGGCCGACGAGTTCGCCGCCGTCATCGTGGAGCCGATCCAGGGCGAGGGCGGCTACGTCGTCCCCGAGGACGACTTCCTGCCCCGCCTGCGAGAGCTCTGCAATCGGCATGGGATCCTCCTGATCGCCGACGAGGTCCAGTCCGGCGCCGGGCGAACCGGAAAGATGTGGGCGATCGAGCACTGGGGCGTTGAGCCCGACATCCTGCTCACCGCCAAGGGCATCGGCTCCGGGATGCCGGTCGGCGCGATGGTCGCGAAGTCCGAAGTCATGAGCTGGGGCCCGGGCGCCCACGGCAGCACCTTCGGCGGCAACCCGGTCGCGCTGGCTGCGCTCCTCGAGACGATCAAGCTCCTCGAAGGCGGCCTCATTGCCAACGCGGGGGCCCGCGGAAACCAGATCCAGGATGAGCTGCGGCCGCTCCTGGATCGCTTCCCGGGCCTGGTCAAGGACGTCCGAGGCAAGGGCCTGATGATCGGCGTCCAGTTCGACTCCGGCGATACGGCCGAGGCCGTCCAGATGCAGGCGTTCAACCGCGGGCTCCTGGTCCTGGAGGCCGGCGAGGACTGCGTCCGGATGTCGCCCCCGCTCGTCGTGACGGAGGCCGAGGCCGACACCGCGATCCGCCTCTTCAGCGAGTCCGTCGCCCACGTCGCGCTCCACCGGGGCGAGGACGTGGCCGAGGTGGCGGCCGAGGTCGAGCAGGGCCTGGCGGCCGCCGCAACCGGCGCCGGCTGACCCGGACGACGGCGCGACAGCGGGAGGAGGACGGCCCATGCCCGGCAAGGTCGCCTCGATGCGGGACGCGATTGCCGACCTCGTGCGAGACGGCGACACGGTCGCGATCGAGGGCTTCACGCACCTGATCGGCTTCTCGGCCGGTCACGAGATCATCCGCCAGCGCAAGCGGGACCTGACCCTGGCGCGGATGACCCCGGACCTGATCTACGACCAGATGATCGCCGGCGGCGTCGCCCGCAAGCTGATCTTCTCCTGGCTCGGCAACCCGGGTGTCGGCGGCCTCAACGCCATCCGTCGCCGCATCGAGCCGGCCTCGCTCGGAGGCGAGAAGCCCCTCGAGATCGAGGAGTACAGCCACTTCGGCATGGTCGCCCGATACACGGCGGGCGCCGCGAACCTGCCGTTCATGCCGCTGCGCTCCTACTTCGAGACGGACCTGCCCAAGGCGAACCCGCTCATCCGGGAGATCCGCTCGCCCTACTCGGACGAGACGGTGTACGCCGTGCCGCCGCTCAACCCGGACGTCTCGATCATCCACGCCCAGCGCGCGGACGCCAACGGCAACACCCAGATCTGGGGCCTCCTCGGCTGCCAGAAGGAGGCCGCCTTCGCCGCCGAGCGCGTGATCATCGTGGTGGAGGAGCTGGTGGACGAGGCGGTGATCCGATCGGACCCCAACCGCACGGTGATCCCCGGGCTCATCGTGGACGCGGTCGTCGTGGAGCCGTACGGGGCCCACCCCTCGTACGTCCAGGGCGCCTACGACCGCGACAACCGCTTCTACCTGGACTGGGACCCCATCAGCCGCGACGAGGATGCCCTCCAGGCATGGCTCCGCGGCTGGGTCTACGACCTTCCCGACCGCGCCGCCTACGTGCACAAGCTGGGCGAGGCGCGTCTCGCCACCCTCAGGCCGGGCTCCGCACCCTCGGGCTCCGTCGACTACGGGGACTACCGGTGAGCGACCTCGGCTTCTCCAAGAACGAGATGATGATCGTCGCCGCGGCGCGGGAGCTCGCCGGCCAGCGCGTTTGCTTCGTGGGTGTCGGACTGCCCAACATCGCCGTCAACCTGGCCAAGCGGACGATCGCCCCCGACATGGAGCTGGTGTACGAGGCGGGCGTCTTCGGGGCCAGGCCGGCCCGGCTGCCCCTGTCGATCGGGGACCCGACGATCGTGACCGGTGCCACGGCCGTGGTCTCGATGTTCGAGCTGTTCGCGTTCTACCTGCAGCGCGGCCTGATCGACGTGGGCTTCCTGGGCGCCGCCCAGATCGACCGCTTCGGCAACATCAACACGACGGTCATCGGGGACTACGATAGCCCGAAGACGCGGCTGCCCGGCTCCGGCGGGGCGTGCGAGATCGCGATCAACGCCCGCAACGTGTTCGTGATCATGCGCCAGTCCTCGCGCTCGTTCGTCGAGAAGATCGACTTCCGGACCTCGCCCGGGAACCTCGGCGGAGCGGAGCAGGCGGAGCGGATCCGCAAGGCCGGAGGCTGGAAGGGGCGCGGTCCGTTCGTGGTCGTCACGGACCTCGGCATCTGGCACTTCGACGACGACGGCGAGATGCGGCTCGACTTCCTGCACCCCGGCGCCACCCTGGAGGAGGTCCGGGCGACCATCGCCTGGGAGCCTCGGATCAGTCCTGCCCTCGCCACGACGCCCGCGCCGACCGCGGAGGAGCTGCGCCTGGTCCGCGAGGAGCTGGACCCCGAAGGCGTCTACACGAAGTAGGGCGCGCCCGGCCCCGCTGATCCAGCGCTAGTTCAGCGGCCCTTCCTTCGGCCGGACCACCAGGACCGGACAGGGGGCGTTCCGGACGACGTGTTCCGACACGCTGCCCAGGAACAGGCGTCCGACAGCACCGCGGCCGTGACTGCCCACCACGATCATGTCGGCGTGCTCGGCCTCGGCGGCCTCGACGATCATGTCGCCCGGGTCTCCCGTCCACACGAGAAACGAGACGGTCACGCCGGCCGCGCGGCCGCGCTCCACCAGGGCCTGGGCCGCCTGCTCGCGGTTCTCGCGGACCTGGTCGACCCGGGCGCGGAACCTGCCGCCGGGCAGCAGCAGCGACCCGGGGTCGATCACTGACACGATGAGCAGGGAGGCGCCGAGTCGCTCGGCCAGCCCGAAGGCCTCCTCCGTCGCGGCCGAGGAGGCCTCGCTGAGGTCTGTGGCGAGCAGCAGCTTCTGGATGCCCGGAGCCCGTGCGGTCGTCGACGTCGCCGACGGCGTCGCGCCCGGCCCGGAAGCCGGCTCGCGCCTTGGCTGCGTCGACATCACGGTCACTTCCGTCCTCCGGCCTAGGCGACGAGCGCGGCGATGATCGCATCCACGTCGGACGCCTTCGGTACCGTCATCAGCGTGCTGACCATGCCGAACATCCCGTCCGCGCCCTCGGCGTGCGGGAGGATGTGGCAGTGGAAGGCCCACACGCCCGGGGTCTCGGCCACGACGTTCACGTCGTAGCGCTCGCCCGGGCTGACGCTCAGTGTGTCGCAGTAGAAGGCGGCACTGCCCAGCGGGAACCCGTCGCGCGCGACGACCTTCATCCGGTTCCCGTGGAGGTGCCAAGGGTGAATCATCGTGCCCTGGTTCTGGAACCGGATGCGGACGGTCTCGCCCTGCGCGGCCAGGACCGGCACGGTCGCCGGGAAGCCGTGGCCGTTGATCGTGAAGCCGCCGAGCACGTCGTCGGAGATCCAGGTGTACTCGCGGTCGAACTTGTCGTCTGCCGTCGGTGTCTTCGGGTCCACGATGAAAGGGCCGAGCAGGCCGTTGCCCTGCTGGACGGCAGCGTTGTGGTGGGAGTGGTACATGAGGGAGCCCGGCCTGCTGGGCGTGAACTCGTACGTGTACGCCTCGCCCGGGATGATCGGCAGCTGGGTGACGAACGGGACGCCGTCCTGGAAGAAGTCCTTGAACTCTTGGCCATGGAAGTGGACGCTGGTCGTCTCGGTGAGGTTGTTGGTGAAGATCGCCCGGACCTTGTCGCCCTCGGTGACGCGGATCGTGGGACCGGGCCACTGCTTGTTGTAGCCGAGAGCCTTGACCGTGGGCTTCAGCTCGTCAATCGGCCAGTCCATCTCGTCGATCGTGAGACGGAAGACCTTGACGCCGCCGACCACCTCCGGCTTGAGCGGCGTGAGGGCGTCGTTGAGGACCAGCTGGGGGACCTGGACGAAGGCCGGCTTGAGGGCGAGCTCAGGGTAGTTGTCGGCCGCGCCGAGGATCTCGGCGAGCTTGGCGAAGGCCACGTCGCCGTAGATGCCCTTCAGGGCGGGCACAAGGTTGCCGAGGTATCGCCGGACGACGTTCCGGGCGCTGATGTCATGCAGGGTCCAGCCGGCGGGCATGTTCGGGGCCGGCGATGCCGAAGCCGAGGCGGAGGCTGCCGGCGTGGCCGCAGCCGAAGCTGCCGGCGTGGCCGAAGACGCGGCCGGGGGCGTGGTGGCCGCGCCCGGGGTGGCCGGCGCCCCGAAGCTCCAGGCGGGCACCGCGGCCGGCGCGCAGGCAGCAACGCTCACCGCCACCAGGCCGCCACCCGTCAGGCCGGCAACACGGAGGAAGCCACGGCGGGTGATCGCGTTGGCAGCAGACCCGGCGGCCTCCTCGGCGGGATCAGCCGGGGACGCGGTGGCGGAGGTGGCGACGGTGTCTTCCGCGGACATGGGCGCTCCGGTCGACGATGACTGTGGATTGTGGAATGGTCGTGGTCGATGGTCGCGCTGCGAAGTGACCAATGGCCCGAAGCCGCGGGTCCCTCCGCCCCGCAGGCCCCGGTGGGCTGGTAGGCTGCAGTCGATGACGCTTGACGGCAGCACCGTATTCACACCGATCGATGGCCGGTCGCGACCGACCCCGGACCCCGATCCCCGCGGGGACCCATTCCCCATCGTGGCCGTCCTCGAGGCGCTGGAGCGCTGGCAGCGAGATCCTTCCGACGATCGGCGGGCGGAGGTGGGCGATGCGCTGGAGAGGGTCGTGGAGGTGGCGGGCGCCCGCGGTGCCTTGCTCGAGATCAGCGCCCCACCGCTCCGGGCGCTAGAGGTTTGGGTTGGAACGCTGGCGAACCCAGCCGCGCGGGCAGATCGCGGGCACCTCGCAGAGTACCCGCTGGGGTCGCACGAAGGGCACGCCGTCCTCGGCCGGCTCTTCCTGGATGCGCCCGCCGGGACCGCGGAAGCCCTCGTGCGCATCATCGAGCTTGCCGTGGACGCAGCCTGGTCACGGGCGGAGGTCCACGGCAGGGCCGAGCGGCTGGCGGCGCTCGAGGCGGCGACACGTGCGGTGGCGGCCGAGCTGGACATCGACCGCGTCCTGGGACTGATCGTGGACCGCGTGCGAGAGCTGATCGGGTCGAAGTTTGCGGCCCTGGGCCTGATGGATGGGCGCGGCCGGATCGAGCGCTTCATCTCCAGCGGCATCAACCCGGAGAAGCGGGCGGAGATCGGGAGCGTGCCGCGCGGGCTCGGCCTGCTGGGTCTGGTGATCCGGGATGGTCAGACAATCCGGGCCGAGGACATCGCCGCCCACCCGGCCCACCACGGGTTCCCGCCCCACCACCCGCAGATGACCTCGTTCCTGGGGGCGCCGATCACGGTCAAGGGCCGTTCCGTCGGCAATCTCTACCTCTCGGACAAGCTCGACGGGGAACCGTTCTCGGAACACGATGAGCGGCTGGTCGAGATGTTCGCGGTCCATGCCGGTATCGCCATCGACAACGCCCGCCTCCACGAGCAGGTCCAGCGCCTGGCCATCGTCGACGAGCGCGAGCGGATCGGGAAGGACCTCCACGACGGGATCATCCAGGCAATCTATGCGGTCGGTCTGTCGCTTGAGGATGTCCCCGAGCTGGTCGAGGACATCGAGGGCCGGCTGGACGCGGTCGCCCGCGTGGACCGCGCGATCGATGCCCTCAACCTCGTGATCGCTGACATCCGCTCCTACATCCTCCGGTTGCGACCGTTGACGGGTGGGGATGAGGACCCCGTGGAGGCGCTCGCCCGCCTGGGCGAGGAGCTGGGCATCCACGCGGTGATCGAGTTCGAGACCGACCTCGAAGCCGGGGCGGAGACGCTCCGCTCGCTGCCGCCGGACCGCCGGTCGGACGTCCTGTTCATCGTCCGCGAGGCGCTCTCGAACGTGGCGCGCCACTCGGGCGCCAGCCAGGCCGCACTGGTGCTCGCCCTCGACGGCGGCGACCTCGTCATCTGCGTCGAGGACAACGGACGAGGCTTCGATCCCACGCTCCTGCGGGGAATGGACACGCTGGGACGGCACCAGGGCCTGGGCAACATGCGCGACCGTGCAATCGGGATGGGCGGTACGTTCGCAGTGGAGCGCCCGGACGGTTCGGGCACGCGTATCATCGTGCGTGTGCCGGCGTCGTCCAGCGTCGACGCCGCGGAGCGCCCTCCCGCATCCACCGGAGACAACTGACCGTGACTGACCTCACCTCGCGGCCCCTGCGCCTCCTCGTGGTCGACGATCACGAGGTTGTCCGGCAGGGACTCGTGGCGCTGCTCGATCGCCGCGAAGGGTTCCAGGTGGTTGCCGAGGCCGGCAGCGCCGCCGAGTCGATCGAGCAGGCCCGCCGGTTCCAGCCCGACATCGTCGTGATGGACGTGCGCCTCCCGGATGGCTCCGGGATCGAGGCGTGTCGCGAGATCCGTGCCGAGCTGCCGACGACCCGTGTCGTGATGCTGACGTCGTACCCGGACGAGGAGGCGGTCCTGTCCGCCATCGTCGCTGGCGCATCCGGGTACCTGCTGAAGCAGATCCGTGCCCGGGACCTGGTCGCAGCGCTCGAGTCGGTGGGTCGAGGCGAGTCGCTGCTCGACCCGGCGGTCACCGAGAAGGTGCTCGAGCGCGTCCGCCGCATCGCCACCGGGGCATATACCGACGAGATGGCCCAGCTCACCGCGCAGGAGCAGCGGATCCTGCTCCTGGTCGCCGAGGGCAAGACCAACAAGGAGATCGCCGCGGAGGTCTTCCTGTCCGACAAGACGGTGAAGAACTACGTCAGCTCGATCCTCTCGAAGCTGAACCTCGAGCGGCGGGCCCAGGCAGCCGCGTTCGTCGCGAAGCACCGGCTGGACCGCGGCGGGGCGTAGGTCCGGCTCCTGCCGTTCTCGGCACCCCGAGCCCCGCGCTCCCCCATGGAGGACGACCTCGTCGCGTGGGGCCGTGTCCTGCGGATCGAGACCCGGGGTCGCCTCAGCGGGCGTCCCGCCCAGGCCGTGGTCGGGTTCGTCGAGCGTCCCGATGGCAGCCTCGTCGTGGCGGCCGGCTCCCTCGAGGCGGACTGGGGCCGCAACCTGCTGGCCGACCCCGCCTGCCGGGTGACGATCGCCGAGGCGACCGTCGATGCCGTGGCGCGCGAGCTCGGCGGCGTCGAGCATGCCGCGGCTGTGCGTGACCTGATCCTCAAGTACGGGCAGCCGGCCGAACGTCTGGGCGCCGGGCCGGCATTCGAGCTGCGCCGGGTCACCTGAGGCCTGCCGGATCCGGGCGGACCGGGCCGCGCGAGCGGGCCATCCGGCAACACCGATCGTCACGTTCGTGAGCCTAGACTCCCGCCATGCGTATCGTGTCGCCCGAAGAAGCTGTTGCGGGGATCCGTTCCCGCGACCAGATCTACCTCCAGTGCGCCGCTGCGACGCCCTCCGTCCTCCTCGATGCCCTCGTCGCGCGCGCTCCGGAGCTGTTCGATGTCTCGGTGGTCCACCTCCACACGGAGGGCCCCGGGCCCCACATGGCGCCCGAGATGGCGCCGCACTTCCGCCACCGCGCCCTGTTCATGGGCCCCAACGCGCGCAGGGCGGTCAACGAGGGCCGTGCCGACTTCGTGCCCGTGTTCCTGTCCGACATACCCGCGCTGTTCTCCAGCGGCGCCCTGCCGCTGGACGCGGTGTTCGTCAACGCGACGCCTCCCGATGCCCACGGGTTCTGCTCGCTCGGGCCGTCGGTCGAGGCGATGCACGCGGCGATCGACGCTGCGAAGACCGTCATCGTCCAGTTCAACGAGGCGTTCCCGCGGACGCTCGGGGAGTCGTTCATCCACACGAGTCAGATCGACCTGGCGATCAGGGTGGACAAGCCCCCGTACGAGTACCCGCGCCCGACGATCGGCGACCTGGAACGCCGCATCGGCGGCTTCATCGCAGACCTCGTGCCCGACGGCGCGACGCTCCAGCTCGGGATAGGCGCGATCCCGGCGGCGACCGCGCAGCTCCTGACCGACAAGAGGGATCTCGGCATTCACACCGAGATGTTCACGGACGCGGTCGTGGACCTCGTCGAGGCGGGCGTGGTGACGGGTGCCCGCAAGACGCGGAACCGGGGCAAGATCGTGACCTCCTTCATGATGGGGACGTCGAAGCTGTACCGGTTCGTCGACAACAATCCGATGGTCGAGATGAGGCCCGTGGACTTCACCAACGACACCCACGTGATCCGATCGTTCCAGAACATGATCGCGATCAACTCCGCGATCGAGGTGGACCTGTCCGGCCAGGTCGTCGCGGACTCGATCGGCTACCGGATGTACTCGGGTGTCGGCGGGCAGATGGACTTCATGCGCGGTGCTGCCCTGGCGCCCGGCGGGCGGGCGATCATTGCGCTGCCGTCGACGGCCGGCAGGGACGGGTCGGTGTCCAGGATCACGCCGCACCTGGCCGAGGGCGCCGGCGTCGTCACCACCCGGGCGCACGTGCGCACCGTCGTGACCGAGTTCGGCATCGCCGAGCTGTGGGGCAAGAGCCTGCGAGAGCGTGCGAAGGCGCTGATCGCGGTCGCGCACCCGGACCACCGCGAGATGCTCACGTCCGAGGCACGCCGCCACCACGGGCTGTAGGCGAAAAGGTGGACGGGGCTCCGGCGAGCGGCCCACCACCCGTACGTCTGTCTGACGACGGGTGCCCTCCCCGGGAATCGCGAAGCCCCCGCCGCGTGGCGAGGGCTCAAGAGTTCGGGTGGGTGCCGGGCGTCCCCTCCGGCACCCACCTCACGTGCAGTGTCGGGCGTACGAATCGCCCGAGTGAGTGCCGATCGGACCGCGTTCGCAGGACCTGCGGCACCCCACGCAGGGCGGCCCGGCCGGCGACCCA
>DATCGK010000602.1:0-3044 GCA_036508975.1 Candidatus Limnocylindrales bacterium | reverse complement strand
ATATCATCGCACATCTTGCGCCCATGTCAAGTATCATTCTGGCTACATCAGGGGGACCTCATCAGGCACACTGCCGCACGAACAGCATGGGAGCCGTGCTCAGAACCGGGCGGTCAGCTGCTGGAAGTTCGGGCTAGCCCGAAGTTCCTGGCCCCGGCGCCGCCCTCGGCGGCAAGCGCCTCCCACGCGGCGAGCGCCCCATCGGTCCGCCCGAGACTGCGCAGTGTGCGGGCGCGCTCGCCGGATCCGATCGCGGGAGACCGTGGCCGCGGCGGGCGCAGGCGCCCCGAACAGGCCATCCCGGGGAGCCGAGCGCCGGCGCGCGCCATCCCGCGTCCGCGTCCTCGAGGCAGCCGAGGGCGTCCTCGTGCCGGCGTTCGCGGGTGAACCCCCGGGCGAGCGCGACGAGGTCGCCCGCGGGGGCCGCACCGCGGCGATCCCGGTCCTCGTATCGGGCGTCGAGGTAGGCGAGGAGGCGAGCGAGGGATCGCATATCCTCCTCGTTGTGGATGACGACCGCAGCGAACGGGTCGGCGCTCCCGCCCCGGAGGAAGTCGAGGTAGCGGCCGGGGATCTCCCAGCCGGCGACGTCGTCGACCCGGCGAACGCCCAGGAACTCCCGCTCGACCGTGGCGAGCCGGGCGTCGCCGAGGCGGTGCCGGAACAGGCGCCGAACATGGGAAGGAGATCGAGCATCCCGGCGTGGTCGGGGAGGAAGAGCCGGACCTCGCGGAAGCGCGGGCCCTGCCACCAGCCCAGGCTGACGAGGAAGGCGACGATCCCGGCGGCCGTTCCCAGCCCGGTCGTGTCCGTGTCCAGGCAGACGAGCGGTGCCGAGGGGGGAGCTGGTCCCGGGCCACGCCGTTGGCCGCGACGGCGCCCTCGACGAGCGCCTCCGCCTCCTGCGCCCGACAGCGCAGCTCGAGGTTCCAGCCGGCGATCCGGCGGGTGCAGCAGTCGATCGCCGCGGTGAGGTACGTCCAGCCCGCCTCGGCGACCCAGGGTACTCGTCATGTCGTGGTGCCAGAGCGCATTGGGCTTCGTCACCGCGAACGTGCCGGGACGCCGTGCGGCGGTCGAGCCGTTGATGGCGCTGGATGAGCCGGTGGAGACGCATCAGCCGGAGGACCCGGTTGCGGTTGACCGGGATCCCGAGCTCGCGGACCGAGGGCGGCGATCATCCGGTAGCCGTCGGTCGGATGGGCCCGGGCGAGCTTCACGATCGCCCGCTCGACCGGATGGGACGTGGGTCGACGCGCCGCCGCCGGTCGCCGGCGCGGTGTCCGGTACACGGCCTGGCGGCTCACCCGCGGCAGCCGGGCGACGGTCATGACGGTCGACCGCGGGCAACCACGGCTCGGGACCCGGACACTCGCTCGCTCACTCTCAGCCCCGCGACGCTTCCCCCAGGATCTCGACCTCGAGCATCGTCTTGCCGAGGCTCCGTTCGAGCTGGCGGATCCGCCTGTGGGCCTCCGCGAGCTCGGCATCATCGCCGGTACCGCCCAGAGCGGTCTTCGCGCCCTCGAGCATCCGTTCCCGCCACCGGTCATAGACGGTCGGGTCGATTCCGTGCTCGCGATAGATCTCGACGACGGTCCGGTCACCGCGCATCCCGGCGGGGACGATCTCGAATCTGGGTCGCCGTCCAGGAGCGCTGTGGTCGTCGGGTTCCCATCTGGCTCGCTCCTCGTGCTGGAAGCGACTCCACCCGGTGCTCGCCTGCCACTCAGCGAGGGTCAGGTCTCACAGGGCTCGGTGTCAACCCCCCCAGCGGGGAGCAGGCCAGTCCAGCTCCGGCCGCCGTTGGTTGTATCGATGAGGTAGCTATGTAGTTGGCAACCGGTCTTGAAGCCTGTGCACGCGCTGGTGACCATCACTGCTGTTGCGGCTGTCGGGCTTCTGAGGCTGATGCTGAACACGTCCTCCGATAGCCCGGTGGCGGTGACGGTAGTCCAGGTCTGGCCGCCATCCGTCGTCCTATAGACCCTTCCTCCGCCATTGGGCACGACCCAGGTAACCTCACCCATCGAATCTCCGATCGCATGCGGGTTGGGGTCCGTCCCTGATCAACGCCGGTCCAAGCCTGAGCAGGAATCGCCGCCTGAAACCTGAGCAGGTCAGCGTTCCTTCTCGCCGGTCAGCACCTCCGCTCGCTTGCCCGGGAGCCTGAAGCTGTCGCCCCGAAGGACTATCACCTCGGCGTGGTGGACGAGCCGGTCGACCATGGCCGCGACGGCCACCGGGTCGCCGAAGATCTCGGCCAGGTACTGAACGTCTTGTTCGAGCTCGACGACGGCCGACATCACCGCCCTGTCGGTAATCGGCAGCTTCACGGCCGCGAACAAGGTCTACGACGGCACGACCGCCGCGACGATCGCCATTCGCTCCCTGAGCGGAGCGAATGGCGGCGATGTGGGCAGCCTCCGCGGCAGCACGACGACCTTCGCGAGTGCCAACGTCGGGACCTGGACGGTTACCGGTACGAGCTTCACCCTGACCGGCGCAGCCGCCGGCAACTACAGCCTCGCCTCGAGCAACGTCGCCACGACCGCGAGCTGAGCTCGACCGGCCGGTCGAGCTCGTCGGGCGTCTCCCCGAAGATCCCAGCGTGCTGGTGGAAGGCGACCCGGTGGCCCTGCTCGCGCGCCTCGCGACCGAGCGTGTCGACGATCTCGGCCGGCGGCCGCGGCGCGCCTCAGCGCGCTCGACTCGTCCGGGCGAGAGCCCGAGCGCGGCGACAAGCACTTCTCCCTCGGCGGCGTGGAGCTCGGCGAGCTTGGCCCGGCCGACCGCCAGGGCGTCGCCGGCCCGCCCGTCGGCGGAGAAGGGGAGTGCGGCGTAGACCTCGGAGGCGGAGGTCGCGGGCGCGCAGCGCCGCGACGACCGCCGGTCCGGATGGATAGCCCGTCCCCGTCTGGGTGCCCTCGAATCCCAGCCGGGCGATCTCGTCGAGGACGTGGTCGGCCGAGACGGCCGGGACGAGGTTGGGCAGGTCGGCGTTGTTCCAGAGGATCGGGACGATGCCGATCGAGGCGTGGGAG
>DATCGK010000601.1:0-17885 GCA_036508975.1 Candidatus Limnocylindrales bacterium | reverse complement strand
CCGGAGCCACTAGCCACGGTCCGGGATCGCTGGGCTCTGAATCGAGATCGAGTATCCCGTTGCTGCCGAGAAGCTTGTAAGCATCTGTCCACTGGAAGCCGGCGAGCGGAACCTGCCACAGGCCGGCGAGCATCCCCGATTCCATGTCGTCGAAAGGCCTAGTGCGTGGCATCTCTGACGGCGTCCAGTCTGTGGGATTTTCCATGGCATCAAGTGTAGACCGAAGCCGGAGCAGGCGTCATCGTTTGGCCTGAGGTTCTCACCGCGCGGCGGGTGGCGACGGACGGCCATGCCAGGTCCGGACGACGCCTCCCCGCTGCGCCCGTCCATTTCCTAGCCGGGGCACGATGAGCAGATAGTGTCGAGCGTTCCCTCCAAGTAAGCCGACATCAGCGGTTGCTGCGCGCTAGCTCGAGACTCGTGGCCCGAGGCGGTGGGCGACGAACAAGCGCCCGACCTTAGCGGCCTCCGCCCACGCCTTCATGCAGCAGACGCTACAGCTTGCCTGGCCGGTCGAGGTAGTCGA
This sequence comes from Candidatus Limnocylindrales bacterium, assembly GCA_036508975.1. Taxonomy (GTDB): domain Bacteria; phylum Chloroflexota; class Limnocylindria; order Limnocylindrales; family CSP1-4; genus CAIXZV01. Next base: position 17,359 of record DATCGK010000601.1, on the reverse strand, counting down.
TCAGGGGCGGCGCAGGGTCGGCAAGGAGCGGCAAACCGTATGCCGCAGCGCCGTTAACGATCCGCGCACGCCACTCGTCTCGCTTGTCTCGGCGCGCCAGCAATCGATCGACGGGTGTCTCGTCGCGGATCAGGGGCCACAGGGGCGTTCCGAGCGTCTCGTCAGCCAGCATCAAGCGGGCACTGATCGCCCGCCGAACGATGTCCCGCCAGTCGAAGCTGTGGGCCTGCGTCTTGTGGCCGTGGCGGGTCTCGGGGTCGACCGTGCTGATCACCCGGTCCGCTGCCACCCGCCGGGCAATCCGGATCCGGCCGTCCGGGCCAGGCTCGAGGTCCTGGCCGAGCACGGTCGCGAGCAGGGTGGCGGCCTCGGCGAGCGCCGGCGCCAGCGGCTCGGCCTCGAGCACCCCGAGCACGGCCTCCCCGTCGCGGGCGAGGGCATCGACCAGGGCCGCGCGGGCGGCGGCATCGTCCCAGTCGGCGGCGGGCTTGCCGCCCCGGCGGTAGTCGTCGTCGCGCCGGAGGACCGCCCGCAGGGCGGGCTCCCGGTCCGCTGCCTCGGCGAGGACGCCCCGGATCGCGCTCCGCACCAGGGTGACCGTGTCCATCGTGGCGACCGCGTCGTACAAGGGCGTGGAGTCGAGCACCCGGCGCACGCCGACCAGGCCCGCAGCCCTCGCGACCTCGAGCGTGCGCTCGAAGACGCGGTTGGGACGGTCCGAACGGGCGAGCCTGGCCCGCATGTCGACGAGCACGGTGTGGGCGAAGCCCGGGTGATCGAACGCGAGGCCGCCCGCAGCGTACTTCCAGCGCGCGTCGAACGTGAAGCGCTCGACCGCCTCGCGGTCACTGAGGCCCTCGAGGCGCTGGAGGACCATCACGACCGCGACGACGAGGGGCGGCACCGAGCGCCGGCCGACGCCGGTCGCGAACAGGTCGGCGAACAGCTCGTCGGCGAACAGCGCGTGGCACTCGCGGGCGAGCAGGGCATGGATCGAGTCCGGCCGGACCAGCGGCTCGACGAAGGTGCTCGTGTCGCGGAACAGGTCGGCCTGGCGGGGTGCGGATCCCTGCGACATCGGTGCGCTCCTGCGATCTCGTCGGCAGCTCCTGCCTGGAGAATCGTAGCTGCGCCCGAGCCTGCCTGTCAGCCGGTCAGAACGCGCGTTTCACACCAGCCACCTAGATCGTGTCGACGACGAAGTCGGCGCCGCGGAGCGCCTCCCGACGGTCGAGGCAGGCCTCGATCCGGGGTTCGGCGCCGAGCGCGCCGGCCGTCCAGCGGGCCATGCGCTCGGCCGTCGCGAGGCGCTCGGGATCGATGTCGTGGAGGACGATCTCCGCCGACTGCAGCTCGGGGTAGGCGAGGAAGTCGCCGAGCAGGTTGCGGGTGAACTCGACGCTGCCTGCGCCGACGAGGACGATCCTGGTCATCGAGCTGCCTCTGCCTCGCGGGGACCCGGCAGGAGGAGTGCCTTGATCGGCTCCATGCCGCCGTTCATCAGCGCGGTGAAGATCTCGGCACCGTCCGCCAGTGGGAAGGTGGCGGTCCAGTCGAGGTCCCAGTCGCGAACGAGCTGCGTCGTCGCGGCGAACTCCTCGTCCGTGTACGCGAAGGAGCCCACGACCCGCTTCTCGGCGCGGATCAGGTCCAGCGAGTCGAAGTCGGAGGCGTCCTCGGCGAGGCCGAGCCAGACGGCGGTACCGGCGGATCGGACGCGGGCGAGGGACTGGCGATGCGTGGCGGCGGAGCCGACGGCGTCGAAGACCACGTCATAGGTGCCGGTCAGCTCGTCGCCCGTTCGGGCGGCGCCGAGGCGCTCGGCGGCGGCGAGACGGATGGCCGAGCGGTCGGCGATCTCGACGCTTCCCGCTCCCCGGCCGAGCGCCACGATGAGGCAGGCCAGGCCGATCGTGCCCGCACCGATGATGCCCACGCGCGCCCCGGGGCCGGCACTCCCCAGACCCCAGGCATGGACCGCGGTGGCGGCCGGCTCGACGACGGCGGCGGCCTTCCACGACACGCCGTCCGGGCGGCGGTGGAGCGCAGCCCGCGGCACGGCGACCCGCTCGGCGAACGCACCGGGCCGGTGGATGCCGATGATCCGGCGCTGGCTGCAGACCTGGGTGAGGCCCAGCGCGCACAGGTCGCAGGTCCCGCAGGACAGGATCGGGTTGACGATCACGTCGACCCCGTCGGACGTCGTGCCGGCGAACTCGTGGCCCATGACCAGCGGCGGGACCCGGAAGCCCGGCCGCCGGACGCCGTGGAGCTCGCTGCCGCAGATCCCCACGGCGCGCACATCGACGACGACCTCGTCCTCGCCCGCCACCGGCTCGTCCACGTCCTGAACCTCGACCCGGGACGGGCCCGTGAACACCAGCGCCTTCATCTCGATCCTCCGGTGACGTCGGTCGTCATCCGGCGAAAGCGTGAACCGGCCGGCCGACGACGCCGACGCGACAGGCGAACAACGACCCGTCACCGGGTCCGACCGGCACGGACGACCCCGGATCGGGAGCGGCTGTCGTCACGTACAGGACATCCAGGTCGGGACCTCCGAAGGCGCAGCTGGTCACCAGCCGGGCGGGCAGGCGGAGCACGCGATCGAGCCGGCCATCCGGCCGGTACCGGCGCACGGCCGAGCCGCCCCACAGGGCGACCCAGACACAGCCCTCCGCGTCGACCGTGAGCCCGTCGGGCCAGCCGGCGTCGGCGGGCAGCTCCACGAACGGGCGCCGGCCGCTGATGGCGCCCGTGGCCGGATCCCGGTCGAACAGGTCGATCCGGCGCGTGGGCGAGTCCACGAAGTAGAACAACCGGCCGTCGGCGCTCCAGTCGAGGCCGTTCGAGATCGTCAGGTCGTCGACCACCCGCGTCACCGCCAGGTCGGGGTCGAGACGGTAGAGCGCGGCGGCGCCGGGCGTGTCGTCCTCGGCCTTCGTGCCGGCGAAGAACCGGCCGTCGGGGTCGCACTTGCCGTCGTTCATGCGGTTGCCGGGCCGGTCGGCATCGACCCGGCCCACGAGCTCGAAGGTCCCGGCCTCCGGATCGCAGAAGCCGAAGCCGTCGCGGACGGCCACCACGAGCCCGCCCGCGGATCGTGGCGCCATCGCCCCGACGGGCTGGCCGACCTCCGTGACGGCGTGGGATCCGTCAACCGGGTCGTACCGGTGGATGCGTCCCGCCGGGATGTCCGTCCAGTAGAGCAGCGCGGTCCGGGGATCCCAGCACGGACCTTCCCCGAGCCGCGCCCGCGGTACCGCGACGGCCTCGGGAGGAGCCTCGCGGATCACGTGTCCGACCGGGCCGAGACCGGGTTGCGGAGCAGGCCGATCCGCTCCACGCCGACCTCCACGACGTCGCCCGGCGCGAGACACCGACGCGGCGTCATGAACTCGCCGCAGCCCCAGGGGGTGCCGGTGAGGAGGAGGTCGCCCGGCTCGAGGGTGAAGCTGCGGGAGCAGAAGGCGATCAGCTCCGCCACTCCGAACAGCATCTCTGCCGTGGACGAGTCCTGGACCCGCTCGCCGTTCACGTCGGTCCACAGGCGGAGCGCCCCGGGATCATCGATCTCATCGGGGGTGACGACGACCGGGCCGAGCGGGCAGAACGTGTCCAGGCTCTTGCCGCGGATCCACTGGCCGTCGGAGAACTGGAGGTCGCGCGCTGACACGTCGTTCGCCACCGTGTAGCCGGCCACCCCGTCCAGGGCCGCCGCCGGGCTGACGTGGCGCAGGCGCGAGCCGATGACGACGGCCAGCTCCACCTCCCAGTCCACCCGCTGGGTCAGGTCGGGATCGATGACGATCGGCTCGCCCGGACCGATCACGCTTGACGGGAACTTGGCGAAGACGAGCGGCCGCTCGGGACGCGCCGTGCCCGCCTCGCGGATGTGGTCGAGGTAGTTGAGGCCGATGGCGACGATCTTGCCCGGTCGCAGCGGTGCCTCGAGCTTCGCACCCACCAGTCGCTCGCGGGCGCCCGCCGCTGCATCGCGGATGGCGTCCGGGCCCGCAGCGAGGACGGCGGCCAGGTCGGTGCCGGCCGGGACGGCCAGGGCGTACAGGTCCCCGTCGCGCTCGACCGCCGGGAGGCGGCGCCCGGCGAACGTGACGGTGGCGAGCCTCACGCCCCGTCCTCGCCCGATGGCAGGACCGCCACGCAGTCGATCTCGACCCTGATGTCGCGGAGCACCGCCCCGACCGTGGTCCGGGCGGGCAGGGGCCCGGGAAAGAAGCCGGCATAGACCGCGTCCATCCCCGCGAAGTCGGCGAGGTCGGCGAGGAACACGCCGCAGCGCACGACGTCCGCCGGGCTCGCGCCGGCGGCCTCGAGCACCGCGCCCAGGTTCTCGAGCGTGATCCGCGTCTGCTCCTCGATGGTGTGCCCGACGACGGCGCCATCGCGCAGGGGGCCCTGCCCGGACACGTAGAGGAAACGGCCGCTGGCGATGATCCCCGGGGAGTACGCGCCGGCCGGGCGGCTTCCCGCGACCTGTGACTTGGACACGGTCTGATCTCCCCTGCCACCGCGGGTCCGCGACGCCCGGAGCGCCGCACGAACCGCCGACCGAATGTCCCGAATTCCATATCCCGGAACCTAATTCCAACACGGAGCCTAGATGACCGATCAACCGGTTGTCAAACTCCGCCCGGCCCCGATGCCGGCGCCGCCCGGCCCCCGGACCGTCTCGAGCACGGCCCATGCCGGGATCCGAAGGTCGTGATTCCGCATCGCGGAACTGCAGACCGTCGAGTGGATTGTTGGTACTCTGCCATCGGTGGGCGGCCGCCGGAGCCCAACGGCCCACCGACCCCGATCGTGAGGCCCCGTGCGACCCGTCAACCTCTACCCGGAGCTCGATACGCCGACCCTTGTCGTGGATCTCGACGTGGTCGAGGCCAACATCGCCGAGATGGCGGAGGTGGCCCGGCGGCAGGGCGTGCGGCTGCGACCGCACACGAAGACCCACAAGATGCCCCGCCTGGCGCACCTCCAGCTGGCGGCGGGAGCGGCCGGCATCACCTGCGCGAAGCTCGGCGAGGCCGAGGTCATGGCGGACGCCGGCTGCACCGACATCCTCATCGCCTACCCGCTCTGGGGCGACCTGAAGCTCCGCCGCCTCCGGGAGCTGCGGGAACGGGCCCGGGTCCGGGTGAGCCTGGACTCGTTCGAGGTGGCCGAGGGACTCGGTGCGCTGGGCCGTGACTCCGGCTCGCCGGTCGAGATCCTCGTCGAGGTCGACACCGGGCATCACCGCCTCGGTCTCCCGCCGGGCCGCCCCACCGCCGACCTCGTGCGCCGGATCGCGGCCATCGCCGGGGTCGAGGTCATCGGCCTGCTCACCCACGGCGGTCACGCCTACCGCAGCCGGACGCCCGAGGAGCTCGAGGTGGCGGCCCGGCGCGAGGGCACCGACCTCGTCGAGACGGCCGAGCTGTGCGCCCGCGAGGGGATCACCCTGGCCGAGATCAGCGTGGGCTCCACGCCCACCGCGCGGCACGTCGCCGGCGTGGCCGGCGTGACCGAGGTCCGGCCGGGGACCTACGTGTTCAACGACGCCGCGATGATGCGGCTGGGCGTGGCCACCGAGTCGACGGTCGCCGCCCGCGTCGTCAGCACGGTCGTGTCGCGACCCGGACCCGATCGGTTCGTCGTCGACGCGGGCACGAAGTGCCTCACCTCTGACGGCGCCGGCACGCCCGACTGGATCGTGGCGGCAGGGCGGCCGGACGTGCACTTCGAGTTCCTCACCGAGGAGCACGGGGTCGGCCGCCTCGAGCCGTCCGGTGGCCGGCCGGATGCGCTGGCGATCGGCGACCGGCTGGCGATCCTGCCCAGCCACGTCTGCCCGGTCATCAACCTCTTCGATAGCGCCTGTGGCGTCCGCGGCGGGGTGGTCACGGAGACCCTGGTCGTCGCCGGCCGCGGCAAGGTCAGGTGAGGTAGCACGATGCGAGGGCTTGGCGGCAAGCGGGTGCTGATCACGGGCGGGACGAGCGGCATCGGGCTGGCGGCCGCCCGCCGCTTCCTCGAGGAATCGGCCCGGGTGTTCGTGGTGGGGCGGAACCCGGACAAGGTCGCCGCCGCGCTGGCGGAGCTTCGCCCCCTGGGAGACGCCGCCGGCATGCCGGGCGACGTCAGCCGGGAGGCCGACGTGGCGGCCATGGTCGAGGCGGCCGCGTCGGCGCTGGGGGGCATCGACGCGCTGGCCAACAACGCGGGCACGGCGTGGCGGGAGCCGTTCCTCGAGATCACCCCGGACCACTGGGACCGGATGATCGAGAACAACCTCCGCGGGATGTTCCTGGCCGCCCAGGCCGTGAGCCGGCTCATGATCGCCCAGGGCACCGGCGGCACGATCATCAACATGTCCTCGACGAACGGGATCGCGGGCGAGGGCGAGTACGCGCACTACAACGCCTCCAAGGGCGGCGTGCTGCTGCTCACGAGGACGATGGCCGTGGAGCTCGGCCCGCGCGGCATCCGCGTGAACGCGCTCTGCCCGGGCTACATCCGGACGCCCCTGAACGAGACGATCAGCGACGCGCTCGACGATGCGGACTTCGAGGCTGACTACATCCGGGGCCACATCCCGCTGGGACGGGTCGGCACGGTCGAGGACGTCGCCGCGGCGTATGCGTTCCTCGCATCCGACGACGGTGCGTTCATCAACGGGGCGGAGATCGTCATCGACGGGGGCCAGCTCGCGCTGATGTGAGCCCGCGGGCGCTGCCCGGTGGGGACGCAGGAGCCGTGCGTTGCCCGCCCGGGCTACTTCACCGCGCCGGCGACGAGACCCCGCACGAAGTAGCGCTGGCCGAACAGGAACAGCAGGAGCATCGGCAGGACGCTGAGGAAGGTCCCCGCCATCACCAGCGGCTCATTCACCGAGTAGTGACCCTTGAACAGCGTGATGCCGGCCATGAGCGTGCGCAGCTTGTCGTCCTGGAGGAAGACCAGCGCGATCAGCAGCTCGTTCCATGCCCACAGCGCGTTGACCACGACCAGCGTGATCAGGCCCGGGCCGGAGAGCGGGAGGACGATGCTGACGAGGATGCGCAGGGTGGAGGCGCCGTCCATCCTGGCCGCCTCGAACAGCTCGTTGGGCAGGGTCCGGAAGAAGCTCGCCAGCATGTACACGGAGATCGGCACCATCAACCCGGCGTAGATCAGGATCACGCCCTGGTAGGTGTTGACGAGGCCAACCGGCTGGAAGGCTAGGAACAGCGGCAGGATGATGACCGCCGGCGGGATGACCATCAGCACGATCATCAGCCGGAGGAGCAGGACGCGGCCCCGGAACTGCAGCCGGGCGATGGCGTAGGCGGCGAGCGTCGAGACGGCCGTCGAGACCGCGACCGATGCGGAGGTCACCAGGATGCTGTTGATGAACCAGACTGGAACGCGACCCTCCGTGATCACGGCGAGGTAGTTGTCAAACGTCGGCGAGAGGGGCAGCCCGAACTGGTCCAGGGTCCACGCGGAGCGCGTCTTGAGGCTCGTGGCCAGCATGTAGTAGACCGGGTAGATCGCCGCGACGGCCATCGAAAGCATCAGCGCCTGCTTGAACAGGGCGCCGGGCGAGGTGAGGCGGCGGAGCACGGACGGCCGTCGCCGCGCGCCGGGATCGCCGCCGGGCGGGTGCTTCCGGCTCATTCTTCCCCGGTCTCCCGCCCACCGCCGCGGATCAGCAGCTGGATCACGATCAGCACGCTCGTCACGATCAGCAGCAGGACGGCCACGGCCGAGGCGATGCCGACCGCGTGGTACGCGAAGGCGTTCTTCCAGATGTACAGCTCGAGCACGCTCGAGGCGAAGCCCGGCCCCCCGCCGGTCATCGAGTAGACGTAGGCGAAGACCCAGCTCAGCATGGTGATGAGCTCGATGATCACGAAGAAGCCGATCACGGTCCGCAGCTGCGGGATCGTCACGTAGCGCAGGCGCGCCCACCAGCCGGCGCCGTCGAGCATGGCCGCCTCGTAGAGCTCCTCCCGGATCGACGCCATCCGGGCCAGGAACAGCATCACCCCGAAGCCGAGCTCGCGGTAGATGATCACCGACATGATCGAGGGGGTGACCAGCTTCGCGTTACCGAGCCAGTCCTGGGCCACGCCCGTCGCGCCCGCGTCGCGCAGCAGCGTGTTGACGATCCCGTTGAACCCTAGAGGTAGCCGAATGTCGTCCCGATGACCGGGACGGCCAGGATGTAGGGGGTGAAGACGAGCGTCCGGTAGATGCGCCAGCCGCGGATCCGGTCGAACAGGATCACGGCGAACAGGAGCGCGAGGATGGTCATCAGCGGCACGCCGGCGAGGAGGAACAGGTTGTTCCGGGCGCTCTGCCAGAAGATCGGGTCCGCGAGGACGAAGTTGAAGTTCGTGAATCCCACGGACGTCCCGCGCTGGGCCGTGGGGCTCAGCAGGCTGTCCACGAGGATCCGCCCGATCGGGTAGGCGAAGATCAGCAGGATCAGGACGACGGCGGGCGCGACCAGCAGGTACGGCGCGAGGCCGGTGCGGTTGCGCCCGTTCATCGTGGTCGACTTTCATGACCGCATCAGGGAGCGCCGGCCGGCGCTCCCTCCTGCGACTTGCCGGCTCGCCCGGCTACTGGGCGAGCTTCTGCCAGTTGGCAAGCTCGTCCGGGTGCTGGGTCCGCCAGGCGGCGGCGGTGCGATCCCACAGCTGGGCCGCATCGGCCGCGGTGCCCGAGCCGGAGAAGATCATCTGCCCGGCTGCAAGGTCCGCGTCCCCATCGACCTGCGGGGGATCCAGTTCTCGAGCCACACCTGCGGCCCGGTCGTCTCGAACTTGAGCATCGCCTGGAGCGGCGCATCCTTGACGAGCGAGGTGTCGAAACGGTCGTCGGCCGCGGCGACGCCGGTCGCGGCGTACCAAGCATTGAGCCGGTCCGGCGTGTGCATGAACGCCAGGAAGTCGGCCGCCTCCTTGGGGTGCTGCGACCACGAGGTCACGAAGTACGAGGTCGACTGGGTGGCGTTGCCGGCGTCGGCGAGCTGCCCGGTGCCCCACTTCGGCGGCCGCATGACGCCCACCTTGTCGACGCCGAGGTCGGTGATCCACTGCTTGATCATGCCGTCGCTGCCGAACGCCATGGCGCCCTTGCCCTGGGAGAGGAGCGTCGGGCTCTGGGCCAGGTCGTAGGACATGACGTCGTTGTTGATGTAGCCGGACTTGACGAGGTTCTCGAGCTGGGCGTACCAGCCGGTGTACTTCGGGTCGGTGAGCGACGTCTGGCCGGTGACCGCGGAGACGAGGTCCTTGGTCGAGTCGAGCTGCTGGCCGCCGAGGTTGGAGAACCACCAGGCGCCGAAGTAGCCGTCCTTGTCACCGCCGACGAACGGCGTGATCCCCGCCGCCTTCAGCTTCGCGCAGGCCGCCAGGAACTCGTCCCAGGTCCAGCGATCGCCGGTCGGCGGCGTGACGCCGGCCTTAGCGAAGAGGTCCTTGTTGTAGCCGACGCCGATCCCGATGAGGTACATCGGCATGGCCCAGACCTTGCCGTCGTAGGTGTTCTCGTTGGTGCCCAGCCAGTGCTTGATCTCATCGGCGGGGACCAGGTCGCTGATCGGGGTGACCGCCCCCGACCAGACGCCGCTCAGGACCGGGCCGGTGGCCCACTGGGAGGCAATGTCGGGACCGCTCTTGGAGGCAGCCGCGGTCTGGAAGGCGCTGATCAGCGTGTCCGTCGACTGCGGCACCACGTTGATCGTGACGTTGGGATGGAGCTTCTCGTACGCTGCGACGGTCTGGGTCATCCACTTGTCGGCGCCTGGGGCGTCGGACTCGGCCCAGTACCAGAACGAGAGGTTGACGGGACCGGCCGCGGTCGGGGCCTCGCTTGCGGCGGCCGACGAGCCGACAGCCGGCGACCCGGCGGCCTGGGTCGCCGCGCTCGAGGGCGCCGGGGTCGCGCCTGCGCCACCGCACGCACCGAGGATCAGCCCGACGGTGGCCGCCAGGGCCCCCAGCGCAAGGACATGCGTCGCATCATGCTCTCCTGTCAGCCAACTCATGAGGGTCGTGCCGGACGCCACCGGCCGGAGGTCGGCGGAAACCGACCGGGCACTCGCGGAGCCGGCGCGCTCGACGGTCCGATCCGGCTTCTCGATTCCGTCCATCGGAACCACGTTCACACCGGGAGGTGCAGTCTACGGCATCCGCGCCAGGGATTCCACGGGCCAGACACTCCCCGCGCCTGCTGGACCCGCTGCCTCCCGCAGCTGGCTCAGGGACCGGTCACCTTGCCGCGCCGGGAGCCGGTTCCGCGTGATGTCGGGCCGGCCGGGGTCGAGGCGAAGGCCTCGTCCACCATCTGCCGGAGCCGGGGAGCGATCTCGGCGATCCGCTGGTCGGGCAGGCGGCTCCGCGGCGCCGAGACGCTGATCGCGGCCACAGGCGTCGCCTGCCCCAGGAAGACCGGGACGCCGACGCACCGAACGCCCAGCTCGCTCTCCTCGAGGTCCAGCGCGTACCCGCGCGCACGGGTGAGCGCCATCTCCTCGAACAGCTTGGCCTCCGTGGTGATCGTGTGGCGCGTGCGGGCCACGAGCGGCCCTTGGGACCTGACCCACAGCCGGACTGCCTCGTCGGAGGGGTAGGTCCACGCCACCAGGGCCTTGCCGACACCGGTGCAGTGAGCCGGGTTCCTCCCGCCGATCACGGAGGCCATGATGATCGGGTGACTCGTCTCGACCTTGTCGAGGTAGACGACGTCGGTGCCGTCGAGCACGCCGGCATGGACGGTCTCGTTCAGGGCGTCCCGGAGGCGCAGGAGCAGCGGGTGGGTCAGGGCCGGGATGTCGAGGCCGGCGTGGAAGGCAAAGGCCACCCGCAGCATCTCCGTGCCCAGGAAGTACCGTCCGCCATCGTCGCTCTGGGCGGCGAAGCCCCGATGCCTCAGGGCGCCCAGGATCCGGTGGAGCGAGCTCTTCGGGAGCCCCGTTCCCCGGGCGAGCTCGTCCAAGGTGAGCCCCGCCGGGCTCGCGCCCAGGAGGGTGATCGTGCGCAGGGCCCGGTCCACGCTCTCGACCGGGGATGCATCGTCCGACATTGGCGCAGTCTACTTCGTTTCGGGAGGGTGATTCCGCTGCTCGGAACGCATGGCACAGCCTCCAAGCATGGCGGGCCGCCGTCCGGGCACGCCATGACGGTCCGCGGCAGGCGCCTCACCATGCACCAGGAGTATCGTGGAACGATATTCCGGGATCCGGCACGACGTCGGACCGTCGCCCGGCCCAGGGACGGGCCCCGGCCTGCCGCTGTCGAGGTGGGCTCCAGCACGAGGAGAGGCGCAGATGCCGCACGGCAGGCCGAAGATCACGATCGTGGGCGCCGGGGGCTGGGTGTTCCCGCTCGAGATCTCGCGTGACATCCTGGCCCATCCGGGCCTGTCGGGTGCCACCCTCACCCTGTACGACATCGTGCCAAGCGCGGCGGAACGGACCCTGGAGCACGTCCGGGCGCTGATCGAGATCGGTGGCCTGCCGGCCACCGCGCACGTCGCCCCGGACCTGGCTGCCGCGCTGACCGGGGCCGAGTTCGTCATCACCGTCTTCCAGGTCGGCGGCGTGGCCGCCTACAGCCACGACGTGCTGATCCCGCGCGAGTACGGGATCGACCAGACCGTCGGCGACACGCTCGGCCCGGGCGGGATCTTCCGCGGCCTGCGGTCGATCGAGGCGCTCCGCATCGTCGCCGAGGCGATGCTCCGCCACTGTCCCGACGCGCTCCTCCTCAACTACACCAACCCCATGGCAATCAACTGCTGGGCCGCCGACCGGATGGGAGTCCGCGTCGTCGGTCTCTGCCACAGCGTGCAGGGCACCTCGCAGCTGCTGGCCCGCGAGCTCGGGGTCCCGTACGACGAGGTCGTCTTCGACTGCGCCGGGGTCAACCACACGGCCTGGTTCACGACCTTCCGGCGCGGCGACGAGGACCTCCTGCCGGCGATCCGGGAGACGATGACCCGACGCTACCTGGAGGGTCGCGACCTGCCGCCGCGGTCCGACGACCCCTACGAGGGGAACGAGAAGGTGCGCACGGAGCTCATGCGGCTGACCGGGTACTTCCACACCGAGTCGAGCCACCACGCCAGCGAGTACTGGGCCTGGTTCCGCAAGAACCCGGAGACCACCCTCGTATACCTGGACCGCCGCTGGGACTACCTGGAGATCTGCCTGCGGGCCGACGCCACGGAGAGCAACGAGGCGATCGTCGAGGAGGCACGGCGCGACGGCCTCCGCCCCAGCGGCGAGTTCGCGGCCCCGATCATCGACAGCATCGTGACCGGCAGGTCCCGGGTGGTGTACGGCAACGTCCGCAACGGCGACTCCGTGTCCAACCTCCCCGACGACGCCTGCGTGGAGGTCGCCTGCGCGGTCGACGGCAACGGGATCCGCCCGGTCCGCTACGGGACGCTGCCGGCGGCCTGCGCGGCCCTCAACCAGGTCGCCATCAACGTCCAGCGCCTCACCGTCGAGGCGGGACTGACCGGCGATCGCGAGCTCGTCCACGCTGCCGTGGCCCTCGATCCGCTCACGAGCGCCGTCCTGACGCTGCCCAGGGTGAGGGAGATGGTGGACCGGATGCTGGCGGCCGAGGCCGAGTGGCTGCCCCAGTTCTCAGCCGGCCGGGCCGCCAACCCGGCGGGATGAACCCTCCGCACGACGGGGGTTCGCCTGGCGGGGCCCCTCCTGCCGTGACCGAGCCGGCCAGCCTGCCCCTCGGCCGCTTCCGGCCGGTCCCCAGGATCCGCCTGCCGGAGCACCCCATGGGCCGCGCGCGCTTCCCGACGGTCGACGCGCACAACCACCTCGGGCTCTGGCTCTCCGAATGGCTCGGCCGGCCGGGGACGTGGACGGTCCCGGACGTGCCCGCCCTGCTCGAGGTGATGGACCGCTGCAACCTCCGGGCGATCGTCAACCTCGACGGCCGCTGGGGCGCGGAGCTCGAGGCGAACCTGGATCGCTACGACCGTGCCCACCCCGGGCGGTTCGCGACCTTCTGCCACCTCGACTGGACCGAGACGGCAACCCCCGGCTTCGGGGAGCGGCTGGCCGGGTCGGTGCGGCGGTCGGTCGCGGCCGGCGCCAGGGGCCTCAAGGTCTGGAAGGACCTCGGGCTCGCCGTCCGTGACGACCGCGGCGAGCTCCTCCTCCCCGACGACCGGCGGCTGGACCCCGCCTGGGAGGCGGCCGCTGCCGGGGGCATCCCGGTCTTCATCCACACGGCCGATCCGATCGCCTTCTTCGACCCGATCGACGAGCGCAACGAACGCCTCGAGCAGCTCGCCGCACACCCCGAATGGTCCTTCGCCGATCCCGCGTTCCCCCGCTTCGACCGCCTGATGGAGGCCCTGGAGGCGCTCGTGGCGGCGAACCCTGCGACGACCTTCGTGGGCGTCCATGCGGGGTGCGCGGCAGAGGACCTCGGCTGGGTCGGCCGGATGCTCGACGCCTACCCCAACTTCCGGATCGACATCGCGGCCCGGGTGGCCGAGCTGGGACGCCAGCCCCGGGCGACGCGGAGCCTCATCCTCCGCCACCCGGATCGCGTCCTGTTCGGCATCGACGAGTTCCCGCCGGACCCGGCGAACTACGCGATCTACTTCCGGTTCCTGGAGACCGACGACGAGCACTTCCCCCACTCGACCGAGGAGATCCCGCTCATGGGGCGCTGGGCGATCTCCGGCCTGGACCTGCCGGACGACGTGCTCCGCCGGGTCTACGCGGAGAACGCGGAGCGGATCGTGCCGGGACTGACTGGCTGAGGGAAGCCTCCGGCCCGCCGGCGGCTCCTAGCCCAGGTCCCACTCCGGGTGCTCGGCGATCGGGTGGCGGGCCGTCTCGACGGTGGCGGTCAGCAGCGCGTCCGGGTGCCGCTGCAGGAGCGTGATCGGGTAGTCGGGGGTCGGGTCAGCGAACAGCGCGACGCGGAAGGCGGTCTGCTTCCAGGCGCCGGTGTCGCTGAACAGCCTGACCCGCGCCGCGCCCAGGCACTCGCGCATGCCCAGCGTGATCGACATCGGCGGCACGAACTGGTAGGCCGCGCCCAGGGTGCGATGGGCCAGCGCCAGGATCGTGTCCTGGTTGTTCTCCTGGACCCGGATGGTCGAGCCCTCGACATCCGCGAGGCTGGCCCGGCTGAACGGGTGGCGCCGCGCCTGGTTGTAGGCGACGTGGCCGTCCTGGCCCCAGCCGCCGAGGGTCAGGTCGATCGGCGCCTCCGCGATCGCCGCCCGGACCGCATCCGCCGTGGACGGGAGGAGCCAGTGGCGCCGCGCCTCAGGGACCGCCAGGTCGGGTGAGATCCCACCGTAGAAGTGGCGCTCCATGAACGTCCGGAAGTTGTGGGGATGGCCGGCCGGCAGCGGACGGGCCTGCCAGTCGAGCATCTCGTCCATGTGGAAGACGTCCAGGTTCGCCAGCGACACGCGGCGCGTGTTCACCTCCTCGGTGAACGGGGCGTACCAGCCCGATGGCCCGCACGGGACGATCGCCCGCGTCCCGCGCCCGGCGGCGTTGTTGGCGGCGATGAGGTCGACGAACTCGCGGGCCATCAGCCGGCCCATCTCCGCGGCATCCGCGACGAGCCGGAAGGGAACCCGCGTCGGGGCCGCGGCAAGGTCCTCCACCGGGATCGAGCACCAACGGCGGAGGTCCTCGCGGTCGATGGTCGTCATGGGTTCAACTCCTCCGCGGGCCGGCAGGGCCTCACAGGTCCAGGGTCTCGTAGATCTCCGCGTAGGAGCTCGTGATGTAGGGGGCCTGCCGCCGGAACAGCTCCTCGTGACCGGGGTCGCTGGCCACCCGCGCGAGCGCCTCGTGCGCCTCTGCCAGGGTCGCGAACTCGTGCTCCCAGATGAGGGTATGGACCGGCTCCCGGCCGGAGACCGGCTGGTAGCGACGGCCGCTGGGCCAGTCGTCGCGGCGGCGCTCCATCTCGGCGAACTCGGCCTCGAGCGCCATGAACGCCTCGCGGTCCGCGACCGGGTACTGCTGGACGAAGCGCAGGATGCTTGCCACTGCCTAACCTCCGGGTTCCGGGGACGCCTGACCATAGGTGGAATGGTAGCGGTCCCACCACTTGGCGATCTCGTCGGCCGGCAGGGCCCGGGGCTCGCCGAGCTGGGCGGCCAGCCAGAGCGTCCGGGCGGCGTCCTCCACCATCACCGCTGCCTTGAGCGCCTTCCGGACGGTCGCGTCGAAGGTGAACACGCCGTGGTGCGCCAGCAGGATCGCGGGCGCCCGGTTGCGGTGGCGGATGATGCCCTCCGCGATGTGCTCGCCCTCGTTGTCGAGGTAGGGCGCGCACGGCACGTCGCCGCCGAACTCGTCGGCCATCGCCGTCAGGGCGCAGGGCAGCGAGCGGCCCAGGACCGCCCACGCCGTGGCGTGGTTGGAGTGGGTGTGGATAACGCCCCCGAGCTCCGGGTCCCTGGCGTAGAGGAACCGGTGATGGGGCGTGTCCACGCTGGGCCGGAGCGTCGTGGAGATCCCGTCCGGTACCCGCTCCGGCGGCACGACGGCGCCATCAAGGTCGACCGGGACGAGGTCCTCGGGACGCAGCCGGTCGTAGTCGATGCCGCTCGGCTTGATCAGGATGATGCCGCTCTGCCGGTCGATCCCGCTGGCGTTGCCGCTGTGCATCGTGACCAGGCCGGCCCGGGGCAGCTGCATGTTCGCCCACCACCTCCTGTCTCAGCAGGTCGAAGTCCATGGTCAATCCCTCTCTGCCGGCCGGTCGGCCGACGGCTGTGGCAGCTGGTCCCCGACGGCCCGGGCGAGCGCCCCGGTGAAGGTCACGCCGAGCCGCCCGGCGAACCCGACCAGCGCGGTCAGGTCCGCCCCGGGGTGGATCGTGTGGGGCGAGGTCACGCTGTAGCTGGCGAGCAGGACGCCGAGGTCGAGCGCGGACTCCAGCGGACGATCGGTGATCTCCCTCCGCGCCGGCACGGACCGGCCGGACGGCGCGATGAGGGGCGCCCCGACGGCGAGGCCGGCGAGGACGCCCGCGAGGAGCGCGTCGCCGCCTCCCGCGGTGCTGGCGACCTCGACGGCGGGCGCCGGACACTGGTCCCACGCCCCGTCGGCGAAGGCGAACGCGCCCGCGGCGCCGGCGCTGACCAGGATCCGGGCATCCGGCCGGCCGGCGGCGACGGCCACCTCGAGGGCCCCGAGGATGGCGATGGGCGCGTCGTGGTCGAAGGTCCAGCCGACGAGGGCCGCGGCCTCGTCTTCGTTGAGGGCCAGGAGGTCCACCAGCCCGAGCGTCCCGGACTGCCGGGCCTCGGCGATCTCGGACGAGGTGAAGGAGGCGACCCGGAAGGCGCCCGTCCCGGTCGCGATCTCCAGCAGGTGGCGCCGCGCCGCGAGCGGCACCTCGGGCAGGGCCAGCGCGATCGCCCGAGGGCCCTCGGCCTGCAGGACCGGGGCGGCGCGGTCGATCGCCGCGGCGTCCAGCGTGTCGGCAGCCGATTCGGTGAGGGTGATGTTGCCGCCGGAGCCGTCGGGATACTGGAAGCAGACGCTCGACAGGGTCGGGCGATCGTCGAGGGCATCGACCCAGGCCATCTCCATGCCGACGGCCCGCATCTCCTCGCGCAGGCGGTCCCCGCTCTGGTCCCTGCCGACCCGGCCCACGGGGACGACCCGGAACGAGCCGCCGGCGGGATCGGCCCCGAGCAGGACCGCCAGGTAGTGGGTGACGATGTGGAGCTTGCAGTAGTCGCGGACGTCGAGCAGCCGGGCCCCCCGGCTCTCGTTGCGACCGAGCAGGTCGTTCCCTTCCAGGGCAAGGAAGGTGCCCGAGCCGATGCCCCCCACGCCGACCACGGCACGGAACGGGGGGTCGGCAGCCGGCCGGAGCACCCGGTGTCGCTCGATCTCGGAGCCTCGCCCTTCCTACCCGGCAGCCGGGGCGGCGAGCGCCAGGCCCGACCGGGCGTCGAACACGTGGACCCGGTCGGGCTCAACCCCCAGCCGGAGCCGCTGACCGGGCTGGAACCGGGCCGTCGGGTCGAACCTCGCGGTGATCGGCGCCCGGGAGCCGGAGGCGATCGGCGGCAGGTCATCCTCCTCGGCCCCGCTCCGGGCGGCGCTCCCCTCGGCCGTGCCGTGGACGATGATCTCGTCGCCCAGCGGCTCCACGACCTCGATCACGACCTCGATCACGGGCAGGTCCTCGCGCCCCAGGACGAACGCCTCGGGCCGGACGCCGACCACGACCTCGCCGTCCGGCGTCCCCGGCCGCTGCATCTCGAACGTCCCGGCGACCACGCGACCGCCGTCCGCCCTGCCCCGCACGAGGTTCATCGGCGGGCTGCCGATGAA
>DATCGK010000600.1:0-2964 GCA_036508975.1 Candidatus Limnocylindrales bacterium | reverse complement strand
ACCCCGGCCTCTATGGCTGCCCGGACCACCGGTGACCGCTCCGCCGAGGGGATCGCCGCCAGGCCGCGAAGGGCCTTCACGGCACCCCACGCGCACGGCAGCTCCTCGTTCACGCCGCAGGCGAACGCCGGTCCGGATGTGCCCGAGGCGTAGCAGCGGGGCGCTCGCGGCCCGCCGAGGACCGACCGCGCCTGCCAGTCCACCGCGGCGGCAACGCGTGGGTCGCCCAGATGGCCGAAGGCGATCAGCGACCGCAGGAGGTTGCCGTTGAGGCAGTGGAGGACCGATGACGGGGGCGGTGGTCGGTCCGCCCGATGGGTGCCGGAGCACCCGAAGCCGCCCGAGGCCGCCTGGGTGTGCGCGAGGATGTAATCGCATGCGGCCGCGATCCGGGGGTCGGACGGGTCCGCGCCCAGCTGCTCGAGCACGATCAGGCTCCAGACCGTCCCCGTGTACTTGGGCGCGTAGCCCGGGCCGGGCTTGACCCACCAGCCGGCTGGATCCTGGGCATCAAGGATCGGCGCGACCGGCGGGAGGGTGGCCGCCGCCGCGCGGGCCGCGAGGACGTCGGGGTCGTCCGCCGGCCGGTCCAGGAGCCACTGCAGCGCGAACTGCCGGACCGCGGGCCGCCCCGGATCGAGCAACCATGGCCGCGGATCTGCGCGGAGCGCGGTCAGCCACCGTTCAGCCATGCACCGTGTCTCCCAGCCCTGGCGTGGCAGCGGCGGCCGGACGGTCCCGCCCAACCGCCCTACGCGATGACCTCTTCCAGGCCCGCCTCATAGCCCGCGTCGAACGCCGCGATGTCCGCGGCCACGAGGTCGGGGTGGCGGGCTCCCAGGAGGACGGCCAGCGCGTGGTGGACGCTCTCCCGCTCCACGAACCGGCGCGCGCCGATCAGCGCTCCCAGCGCAACGACGGAGACCAGCTTGTCATCGCCTGCCTTGCGGGCGACGGCCGTGCATGGGACCTCGAGCACCTCGATGTCGTCGCGTCCCGGCTCCGCCTCGATGAGCGTGGTGTTCACGACGAGCAGGCCGCCAACCGCGACCAACGGCGTGTACATCGCCATCGACGGCGGGTTGAGCACCACGGCATGGTCGGCCTGGTCCACGATCGGCGAACCGATCGGGCGGTCCGCCACGATGACCGTGCAGGACGCGGTCCCGCCGCGCATCTCGGGGCCATACGAGGGGATCCAGAGGACCTCCTGGCCTTCGAGCAGCGCAGCCTCCGCCAGGACCTTGCCGGCGAACAGGACCCCCTGGCCGCCGAACCCCGCGATGATCGTGGAGCGCTCCATCAGAAACCCTCCGTGATCGAGCGGTGCGATGGCCCCGGCTGCGGCAGGCTCGGCGCGATGCGGCGGGGGCGGTCCACGAAGGTGCCGACGGGGTATGCACCCATCACGGTGTCGCGCAGGTGGTCCATCGCCTCGGTCGGGGTCATGCCCCAGCCCACGGGGCAGGTCGACAGCACCTCGACGATCGAGAAGCCCTTGCCCTCGAGCTGGATCTCGAACGCGCGCTTGATCGCCTGCTTCGCCTTGCCCACGTGTCCGGGGTCGGCCACCGACACGCGGGCGGCGTACTGGACGCCCGCCAGCAGCGACAGCATCTCGGTCACCGGCAGCGGGTAGCCCTGCGTCTCGACGTCGCGGCCCAGCGGGCTCGACGTGGTCTTCTGCCCGGGCAGCGTGGTCGGCGCCATCTGGCCGCCGGTCATGCCGTAGATCCCGTTGTTCACGAAGATCGTGGTGAACCGCTCACCGCGGGCGGCCGCGTGGACGATCTCGGCTGTCCCTATGGCGGCGAGGTCGCCGTCGCCCTGGTAGGTGAACACGATCCGGTCCGGCCGGACTCGCTTGACGCCCGTGGCGACAGCCGCCGCGCGCCCGTGCGGGGACTCGACCGAGTCGAGCCGCAGGTAGTCGTAGGCGAAGACTGAACAGCCCACGGACCCCACGAGGATGGTCCGTCCGCCCAGGTCCAGCTCCTCCAGGACCTCTGCCACGAGTCGGTGCACGATGCCGTGCCCGCAACCCGGGCAGTAGCTGGTGGGGTTGGTCAGCAGCAGCGGGCGCGCGTAGATCGTGCGTCCCTCGCTCATCGCGGGGCTGCCCGGGCTCGCGCCGTCGGCTTCGCGCGTCGCGCTCACGAGGCACCTCCGTCGCTGGTGGACCAGGCGCGGCGCACTGCGTCCACGACCTCGTCGGGCGTCGGGACCATCCCGCCCATCCGCCCGTGGTGGAACACCGGGACCGCTCCCTCGATCGCCAGCCGGACGTCCTCGACCAGCTGGCCGGCGGACATCTCCACGGCCAGCACGGCGCGGGCGTCACGCGCGGCCTCGCACAATGCCGCAGCCGGAAACGGCCAGAGCGTGATCGGGCGGAACAGCCCGGCCATGAGACCGGCCGCCCGGGCCCGTTCCACCGCCGTCCGGGCAATCCGGGCTGCGGTGCCGTACGCGACCATGACGACGTCGGCCCCATCAAGGGACTCGCCGGCCCAGCGCTGCTCATTCTCCGTGATCTCGGCGTAGGTGGCCTGGAGGGCCAGGTCAGCCCGCTCCAGGTCTTCGGGGCGCAGGTGCAGGGACTTGATGACACGGGGCTCCCGGCCGGCGGCGCCGTCCAGCACCCAGTCCGGCCTGGGGGGCCGCTCCAGCGCTCGGAAGGTCGGCTTCACGGGCTCCATCGCCTGGCCCAGGATCCCGTCGGCCAGGAGGATCACCGGGGTCCGGTACCGCTCCGCGAGCGTGAACGCATCCCCGACGAGGTCGATTGCCTCCGCGATGGACGACGGGGCGAGGACCGGGACGCGGTAGTCGCCGTGACCGTGGCCCTTCGTCGCCTGGAGGTAGTCACCCTGCGACGCGCCGATGCTGCCGAGGCCCGGGCCACCGCGCATCACGTTGACCAGCACCATGGGGAGCCGCGACCCCGCCATGTACGACATTGCC
>DATCGK010000599.1:0-4716 GCA_036508975.1 Candidatus Limnocylindrales bacterium | reverse complement strand
GGGATGGTGGTGCTCATCGCCGACGGGTTCTTCCGGGTGGTGACCTTCCCGCTGCGGATGCCGCGGCTCATCGCCGACTTCGCCGGCGGCGGTGGCAGCGGCGGCTCCTGGGGCTTCGGCTCCTGGAGCTTCGGCGGGTCGAGCGGGGGCTCATCGAGCGGCGGTGGCGGCGGTGGCGGTGGCGGTGGCGACGGTGGAGGGGACGGCGACTCCGGTGACGCCTTCGCGATCATCATGGCGATCGTCATCTTCGTGCTCGTCCTGCTGCTCGTGGCGACGGTGCTCAACGCGATCGCGCCGCTGATCGCGCGACTGACCCAGGTGGCCGTCTCGCGCCAGCGGGAGTACCTGGCCGACGCGACGGCTGTGGAGCTTGGGCGGAACCCATCAGCGCTCGAGGGGGCGCTGCTCAAGGCGGCTCGGACCGATGAGGTGCTGCTCGCCGCCAACCGGGCGACCGCGCCGCTCTGGTTCGTCAACCCGATCCGTGCCACCGAGAAGCGGGCGGCCGGGATTTTCGCCACCCACCCGCGCACGATCGACCGCGTCAACCGGCTGCGGGCGCTCCGAGGCGCGGAGCCGCTCGAGGAGGACGACTCCATCACCGAGGACGTCGACTAGGTGACGATCGTGGGCCGCCTCGCCGCGCGGTTCGGCCGGCTCGACCTCGACCGCCTCTCGATGGCCGCCTTCGTGGTCGTGATGCTGGTGTTCGCCGGGGCGCGAACGTTCGGCCTGTCCCCGTGGGACGGGCGCGGCGTCGACCTGTACGCCTACTGGACGACCCGGGACGGCCTCGCCTACGCCACCGCCCACCAGGGCGACACCGGCGCCTACCTGTACTCGCCGGTCTTCGCCCAGGTGATCTCGCCGCTGACGAGCCTTCCCTGGCGGGTGTTCGCGGGCGTCTGGACGCTCCTCGCCGCCGCACCCCTGCTCTGGCTCGCCGGGCGGTACGCGATCCTTCTCCTCCTCCTCCCGCCGATCGCCATGAGCGTCCTGCTCGGCCAGCTGGACCTGCTCTTCGCCGCCGCCGTCGTTGCCGGGTTCCGGTGGCCTGCCGTGTGGGCGCTCCCGATCGTCACGAAGATCACGCCGGGGGTCGGCCTCGTCTGGTTCCTCGTGCGCCGTGAGTGGCGGTCGCTCGGGACGGCCATCGCCGCGACGCTCGTGGTGGTCGCCGCGTCCGCGGCCCTGGACCCGGGAGGGTGGATCGCCTGGATCGAGATGCTCCGGCGGATGGAGTTCCCCGTGCTCGGCGGCAACCTGTGGTTCCTCCCCGTTCCGCTGTGGCTGCGCGTCCCCGTCGCGGTGGGGCTGATCGCGTGGGGCGCCTTGTCGGATCGCCGCTGGACGGTGCCGGTCGGCATCTGCCTGGCGCTCCCGACCGTCTGGCTCAACTCGCCGACGATCCTGGTGGCCGTCCTGCCGCTCGTCGCGGCGGGCTCCCGGACGCCGGCCGGCAGGTGGCTCCGCTCGGACGCCGCCTCTCGCCCGCAGCGCTGATGCGGCGATCAGCGACCAAACCGCCCGCCTGCGGGCGCTGGCGGGCGAGGACGGGGAGCCCGACGACCCCAAGACCGCTTGACTTGACAGTGACGTGATGCGTCGTAGTACGCTGCATCACATGAGCGAGCGACCGATCCCCAGGCGCGTCGTGCGCGAGACCACCAGCTTCCGCCTGCCGGCTGAGACGCTCGCGCGGCTCGACGCCCGGGCCGCACTGCTGGGCACGACGCGGACGACGCTGGCCGCGCAGTTCCTTGAAGAGGGCATACGCCTCGTCGAGCATCCGGGCATCGTCTTCACCGACGGCACACTGGGCGAACGGCGAGCGACGATCGCCGGGACCCGTCTCGATGTGTGGATGGTGGTGGAGGTCATCCGGGCCAGCAACAACAGCGTCAACGAGGCCGCGGATTACCTGCAGATCCCCGTCCAATGGGTCGAGGCGGCTGCCCGGTACTACGCCGCGCACCCCGATGAGATCAGCGAGGAAATCCGACTGAACGACGAGTTCGCCGAGCGCGAGACGCGACTCGCCGCCGAGCAACGCAAGCTTCTCGGGTGAGGTTCCTGCTCGACGAGCACGTCTCGCCGCTGGTTGCGGCAAGGCTGCGCTCGCTCGGCCACGACGCCGTCGCCGTCGTCGAACGCCAGGGTCTCCGCGGCGCCGCGGATGAGCGGCTCCGGCAGGTCGCGTCAGCCGAGGACCGGGTGCTCGTGACGTACGACGTGCGCGACTTCGGGCGGATGGGCATGCGCATGGCTCGGACCGCGGAGCCGCACCCCGGGATGGTCCTCGTGACGCCTCGGGCGTTCTCGCCCGGTGAGAACGACGTCGGGCGGCTGTCGCATGCGCTTCACGTCCTCGCGACGTCCGACCCAGACTGCTCGATGGTCGACCGCGTCGTCTGGTTGCGGCCGGCGCCCGAGGCCAGTGAAAGCTGAGCCCGCCGGGTGACCAGCGCCCCGAGCGGGGGTGATACGGGCGGCGTCTCGAGCACCGTGAGTTGACAACGTATTACGGCGCGTTACGATGAAGACATGAGCGAGCGACCCGGTCCCAAGCGCGCAGTTCGAGAGGTCAGCAGCTTCCGGCTCCGTCCGGACATGGTGTCCCGGCTGGATGCCCGTGCCGCCGTCCTCGGCACCACGCGGACCGCCCTGGCGGAGCAGTACCTCGAGGAGGGCCTCCGCCTCGAGGAGCATCCGGGCATTCGCTTTGCCGATGGGTCCGCTGGCCGGCGGGCGGCCGTGGTGGGGGGACCGGACGTCTGGGAGATCGTGATGGTCCTGCAGGCGAACGGCGGGGACGTCGAGGAGGTCGCGGAGCTGATCAACCTGCCCGCCGCCAAGGTCCGGATCGCGCTCCGCTACTACCTGACGTACACCGAGGAGATCGGCGCCTGGCTGGCCCAGAACGACGCGATCTGTGAGCAGGAGTCGGCGCTCCGGGAGAAGGAGCGCCGACTGTTCTCGTGAAGCTCTTGCTGGATGAGCATGTGCCGGTGGCGGTCGCCGCCCTGCTGCGGTCCCGCGGGCACGATGCGGAGGCCGTCGGGGAGCGGACGGACCTGCGCGGGATGACCGACGGGCAGCTATGGATGATGGCACTGGCGGAGGACCGGACGGTGGTCACCTATGACATCGGCGGCTTCCTCGCCCTTGCGACGGAGGAGCTCTCTGCGGGACGAGCCCATCCCGGCGTCGTGCTGTGCAATCCGCGCGCGCATCCGCCCACGCGCAGCGGAGTCGGGCGCATCGCGGATGCGCTCGAGGCACTGGAGTCGGGCCATGGTTCGGGCGGCCTCGGCAACTCGGTGCTCTGGTTGCCGGTGTTCAGGGGGTAGTCCGGGGTCAGCCTTCCCGTACGATCCCGCGGTTCGAACGTCGTACCGCTGTCTGGGCCTCCCATGCCGCCCGCTCGTCGTCCGAGATGCTCGCCCAGTCGTCGGGCTGGGCGTCGGGGTCAAGCGGCTCCTGCGGGGGACGCAGCGCCTCCGGGACGTGGGAGAGGTTGATCCGCAGCCGGTACCAGGCGTACGTGCGGCCGCGCATCGCGGTCTCGACCAGGTCCGAGGGCTCCAGGTGGCTGGCCGCCCCGGGATGGCGGGACTTCCAGCGCTCGAGGCCCGCGTACAGATCCGCCTTCGATGGCGCCCGGCCCAGTTCGATGACGGGCACGCTGGACCTGCGGCGGCCGGTGGGAGAGGGCCGCGAACCCTCCCACTCGGTCGGCAGGCCCGCGTTCGCGTCACCGGCCGCGACCGCCGCCGTGCGCGCCTCGGCCACATCGGGCGGCGGACCGCCCTCCACCCCGCGGCCCGCGTACTCGCTGTCGGCGCGACGCTTGCGGGACGGCTGGACCCGCGGCGGCTCGCCCTCCTGCTTCGCGTAGTTGGGCGGCCACGGGGCGTCGCCCAGGCCCTCCGCCTCGTGGCGGGCGGAGAGGTCCAGCAGGGCGTCCAGGGAGCCCA
The DNA here is from genome assembly GCA_036508975.1 of Candidatus Limnocylindrales bacterium. Taxonomy (GTDB): domain Bacteria; phylum Chloroflexota; class Limnocylindria; order Limnocylindrales; family CSP1-4; genus CAIXZV01. The sequence continues at coordinate 736 of DATCGK010000599.1, read as the reverse complement.
CCGCCGCGTCGATCCCGGCCCCGGCATCGCCCCGCGCGGCGTAGTTCGAGGGCACGGTGGCCAGCGTGAAGTCCTCGGCGACAACGTCCGCCACCTCGTCCCAGCGCAGCGGGAACGAGACCCGCGCATCGGGGAGCGGCCGGATGGAGTACGCGGAGGCAACGGTCCGGTCCTTCGCGTTCTGGTTGTAGTCCAGGAACACGCCGTGGCGCTCCTCCTTCCACCACCGCGAGGTGGCGATCGACGGCGCCCGCCGCTCCACGTCCCGGGCCAGCGCCAGCGCCGCGCGACGGACCTGCGGGTACGTCCACCGCCGCTCGATCCGCACGTTGACATGGATCCCGCGCGATCCAGACGTCTTCGGCCAGCCGGTCAGGCCGACCGACTCCAGCGACTCCCGCACGACCAGCGCCACTTCGCGAAGCTGTGACCAGGGCACGCCCGGCACCGGGTCCAGGTCCACGCGCAGCTCGTCGGGATGGGCCAGGTCGTCCGCGCGGACGGGGTGCGGGTTGAGGTCGATGCAACCGAGATTGGCGACCCAGGCGAGCCCGGCGGCCTCGTCCACGACGATCTCGTCGGCCGTCCTCCCGGACGGGAACGTGAGCGTGGCGACCCGCATCCAGTCCGGGCGGTTCTCGGGTGCCCGCTTCTGGAAGAACGGCTCACGCTCGATCCCGTCCACGAAGCGCTTGAGCGCCATCGGGCGGCCGCGGACGCCCGCGAGGGCCCCGTC
>DATCGK010000598.1:0-2753 GCA_036508975.1 Candidatus Limnocylindrales bacterium | reverse complement strand
GGATACCGCCGCTGGAACGGACTGGTGCTGCTGTGTTCTGCCATGACTCGATCCTCCTCCAAGCGATCGAGTCTCCATCGAACCTAGGGCGGCTCACTCCTTGATCTCGGCTATGCCAGGGCGACGGACGTCATCGGCGGCTTCGAGGCGTGGGCTGCGGCCGGGCTACCAGTGGTGTCGAGCGACGACTGAGCACGATCCGATCATCGTGTTGAGGCACTGAGCCGATCAAATGACCCCGCCTCGGGGGGCCGGTGTATAGCACGCCGATCTCGTCGATCCCCGCTCAGCCGGCGGTCGGTCCGCGACGGACGGTCAACGGCGCCGGTTCGGGTCGCGGAGCTCAGTGTCGGCGGAACCGCCTGAGGAGGCCGCCGTCGCGGCTGGGCCCGGCGGCGCGCGACCTGGCGCTCTCGCGGTAGATCCGCTCGGCTTCGCGTGTGCGCTCGTTGTTAACCGCACGCACGAACTCCGGCGTCACCATGGAGTGACCCTCGGTGTCCGCTTCGGGGGAGACGTCCTCGTCGAGCGTGACGATCTCGTCGCGTGGCGGGTCAGCGGGCTGCGGCATGGGGCTGGTGTTATCTGAGGTCATCGGTCGACTCCTGTGGGGACGCGGCAGCGGTCGCCGGTTGGGGAAGTGTGCCGATGCCCGCGCCGGCCGTCGATCCCCCAGCCGACTCCATACCTGTCATCGAGAGGACTCCACGGTCGCGGGGGAGGACTCTGCGGGAGAGCCTACTGACCATCGTGGAGGCCGCCCTGGAGCCGACCGCGACGAGCCTCTGGCTGCGCGAGTAGACATCCGGCAGGTATTCGTGTAGCCAGCTTAGAGGTCGGGTCGGAGGAGCAGGGATCACAACGTGCTCCGCTGACCTCGCCTGGGACCATGCTGCGCCTCCGGGCACAGGTTCCGCGGTGCCTCCGCACGAGAGGGCGATTTCTTGCCGGCAAGGTTGATGAGCGATCGTCAAGCGCACCGTGGGTACGGCGTCTCCTCGCGTGTAAGTTTCCACTGCCCAAGCGGAATGTCGCGGGTTCGAATCCCGTCTCCCGCTCCACCGTCTCCCGCTCCACGAGCTCCAGTCCGCCAGGGGCGAAGGCCGCTGTGGACACCGCCTCTGCCCGGCCGAGGGTGCCGTCCGCCGTCTCCCAGCCCGCTTCGTTGACGGTGACGGGCGCCGCCCCTCCGTGGTAGACACGTTCGGTCCCGAACCGGCTGTAGACCGTCACGACGCCGCTGTCGCCGTACCGCCGACCCACCCGCGGGAGATGTCGGTTCCCTTGGCGTCGGCCCGGAGCCGGACCACCGTCCGCCGGGTCCAGATCGTCAGGCCGAGACCGATGATGCCGACCGCCAGGCCGATGACCGTGGTGCCCCCGACTACGAGCTCCATGTTGGGGACGGCAGCCGATGCCCGAGAACGAGACAGCGGCATTCGTCGCAGGGAGCGGAATCGTCCGGCCGGGGAGGAGGGGACCGACTACTGACGGCTCAGACGGACCGCTACTACGGGCCGCGTTGTGCTCGGCGATGCAAGAGAGAGCAGCAAGACTTACGAAGTAGCTGCTCTACCGCGACTACACACGACGGGTTCATGGTGTCGGGGCCAGCCCAGGTCAGATCCGCGTTAGCAGGGCGAGCCAGGCCTGCGCGCCGTCTCCGGGCAGCCTGGCGGCGAACCGTTCCCCAACGATCGAGTCCACCGTCCACCCGGTCGCAAACGTTGTCCGGATGTCGGCTTGGGTCACCCGGCGGGGACCCTGTTCGCCCGGCTGGTGCTCGTTGAAGCAGAGGAGGACGTAGCGAGCCCCCGGCCGGAGTGCCCGATGGAGGCTCCGCTCGAAGCGGATGCGATCGGCGTCGGAGAACGTGTGAAAGAGGCCGCAGTCGATCGCGGTGTCGAACGTGCGCTCAAGCCCCTCGAGCGCGAGCGCATCGGCCGCGATGAAGACGGCGCTGCTGCCTTGGTGCCGAGCCTTCGCCTGGGCCTGGGCGATCGCGGTCGGGGCCGCATCCACGCCGATGACCGCGAGGCCACGTGACGCGAGGTACAGGGCGTTCTCGCCTGTGCCACAGCCGACGTCGATCACGTCGCCGGTGACAAGACCCTCCTCGGCGAGCCGCACGATCACTGGCTGGGCCCGCCCGATGTCCCATGGAGGGGTCCCGTTCCGGTATGCCCACTCGAAGCCCATGGCCAGCACGATAGCGCGGAACCGGCGACGCGGGCGGATGCAAGCCACCTGCGAGCGACGTCCGGCTCCTGACCGGGCGCTCGGTGAGCCTCACCTAACGAGATCGGTGAACGCCACGCTGAGCTCCAACTTCGGCCGCAGCCAGGCCGTGGCAATGCTCTGCGCCTGCTCTCCCTCTCCAAGCTTCTCGAGGGCGGTCGTCTTGGCCGGCTCGACGAGGTCGGCGACGAGTTCGGTGACCCGAGCTGAGGCAGCGTCGGGATCTGGCGGCTCTGCCGGTGGGACGCCGTCGAGCTCGGCGAGGCGGCAGGCGACAGCTGCGAGCGTCTCGGTGTTCCTGACCTGCTCGTCCCAGGCCTTCACCTCGTCGGGGAAGAGTGCGGTGTGGCCGGCGAGATAGCGCGCCTCGACAGTCGCCCGAGCCTCCTGTGCCGCCCGCAGCTCGGCGAGGCGGAGGAGGAGGAGGCCTCGCAGCGTGGCGAACCGCTCCAGGTATGTCGCGTCGCGCCGGCGCGTCGCTCGGCCCTCGGTCGTCAGGAGCGCGACATGCGCCG
>DATCGK010000597.1:0-2163 GCA_036508975.1 Candidatus Limnocylindrales bacterium | reverse complement strand
GCGAGCGGTGGGGCGTAAAGGTAGAGGCCGCTGTAGGCACCCGAGTTGTAGGCTGAGGCCGTGCCCGGCGGGTACAGCGGCAAACCTGCGGCGAGGCGCCGGGCGGCCGCGTCATATGCCATGTAGTCGTAGCCGAACCCGGTGCTGCCGATGAACATGAACGCCGACACAACGAGGACGGCCACTCCGACGGCTGCCAGAAGCCACGGGAGCAGACGCGTCATCGCGGCAGCGTACTGGCGAGCCATGTCGCGCGATCATACGGTGTCAACCAGGGGCGATCCCGCCGGAGCGACCGCCGGTCCCGGGGCCATTCCACCCGGCGCGCTCGCCCCATGAGGGCAGTGGCACCGTCCGTCGCCGTCGTGATCCCGGCGTTCAACGAAGAGGCACGCATCGGCGCCACGCTGCGGGCGATCGGGGCATTCGGGCGTTCCTTTGGCTCGCCCATGACCGCCGTCCTCGCCGATGACGGTTCCTCGGACGGCACCGTCGAGTTGGCCGAGCGAACAGCACGCGAGGTTGATCTCCACCTGACCGTGCTGCGCCTGCCGCACGCCGGCAAGGCCGGAGCTGTGCGCAGCGGGATGCTCCACGCCGCCGCGTCGACCGATGTCGAGTACCTGTTGATGCTCGACGCGGACAACGAGATCGCCGTGGACCAGCTCGCGGGCGTGAGGTGGGCTGAGGACCCGTCCACGATCTACATCGGTCGGCGTGTCGGCTCGGTCGGCGACCGACTGGGCGTCCGGCCGCGTCCGATCCGACGGCTTATGTCGACGGGGATGCGGACCCTGTCGCGCCTGCTCCTCGGCCTCACGTTCTCGGACACTCAGTGCGGGTTCAAGCTCTTCCCTCGGCATCTGGTCGGCGGCCTGTTCGGCGAGCAGCGGTCGCGGGGCTGGGTTTTCGACGCTGAGATCCTCCTGATCGCATCGCGGTCTGGCATCCCGATCGCCGAGGTTCCCCTCGTCTGGACCCCGCGCGGGGTCAGCAGGGTCCGTCCCAGCGCGGCGGTCTCGAGCGTTTTCGAGCTCCTGGCCATAGCTGCCCGGAACGCGACCGGGGCATACCGACCGATCGACCGAGCGCCCGCGTTGTGAAGCCTTGGGCAGCGGGCCTAGTCCCAGCGGCGATCCGCGAGGCCGCGTGATGCGGCGCGCCGGGCTGGTGGTGCTCATGGCGTTGCTGGCGCTCCTCCCCCTCGCCTACGCGGCGTGGCAGCTCATGGAGGCGGCCCGCGTCGGGGCGCTCGTCCCGATCGATCTCGATCTCTACCGCGGGGCGACCTTGCGGTGGCTGAGCGGCGGCCCGTTCTACGAACCATGGCAGCTCGTCGGACCCTACGACGTGCGGCAGGGGGCCATCCTGTATCCGCCCATCGCCCTCTTGCTCTTCGTCCCGTTCACGGTCCTGCCGCCGGTCCTCTGGTGGGCATTCCCGCTCGGCGCGACTGCCTGGGCGCTGTGGCGTCTCCGCCCGGGCCCTCTGGCGTGGCCGCTCCTCGCGGCGTGCGTGGCGTGGCCGCCGACAATCGCGCTCATTGTCCATGGCAATCCCGGTATGTGGGCAATGGCGGCGGTGGCCCTTGCGGTCCTCTACCGTTGGCCCGCCGTCCTCGTCTTCGTGAAGCCGAGCCTCGCGCCCTTCGCGTTCATCGGCATGCGCGATCGCCGCTGGTGGATGGCCCTCGCCGTTGTCGCGGTGCTGGGAGCCCTCTTGGGCGCCATGTGGGCCGACTGGGTCCGCGTCATCGTGAATGCGCGCGGGGCCGGGGTCCTCTACTCGTGGATGGAGGTACCGATGATCCTCATCGGGGTGATCGCCTGGGTCGGCAGAGAAGCCGCCGCTGAACCGAGACGCCGGCCACCGGTGCTATCCTCCCGATCGTGACCCACGCAACTACCTCGGAGCTCGACCCTCCGTGTCCCGAGGCGCCCGCCGAGCCGATCGCGCCGGGCGCCCGAACCCCCACTCTCGCTGACTCGGCCGCTCCCACCGGTTCGCTGCGGGCCGTCCATCGGCCGTTCGATGCCATCCCGCCCGCGACCTGGGACGCGCTGTCGGCCTCCACCCCGTGGGCGACCCCGTTCTCGCGCTGGGGCGTCCAGCGGGCCTGGTGGGACGCCTACGGCGCGAACGCGCACGATCAGACCCTGGTCG
>DATCGK010000596.1:0-12848 GCA_036508975.1 Candidatus Limnocylindrales bacterium | reverse complement strand
GACGGTGACGTTCTGCTCGCCCACCGCGACGAACCCGGACCGAAAGCCCGCGACATCCCCGAACTGGAACCCAGCCGGGAAGGCATCGGCCGGCAGGCTCTCCCAGGCGATCCCGTCGCGCGAAAAGGCCGCTCGCGAACTCGTTGGTTGCGTTGCCCCCGAGTTGACGGCGACGAGGCCGGGGATGCCCGACCGGAAGATCGGGACATCGACGCCGCACCCTTCACACCCCACGGCTTCAAGCGCGATGCCGGGTGGTCCCCGATGGGCCGTCCAGTCCGTGGCATCGGACGAGGTCCACGACTGCAACGGTGCTGCCGGCGTCCGGCAATTCAGCGGGGATGTCTGTGTGCCGCACTGGTTCCGCCCGCCCTGGAGGGTCAGGGCGACGATGCCCCCGGCCGTCTCGCCGATCCCGATCACGATGGTCGCCGGACCGAGCACGTCGGTGTCGAGCGGGCGCCAGGTCGCGCCGTCGGGGGATACCCAGACCGGCGTCCTCGATCCCTCGCCGGTCGCGATCTCGGCGCCCAGGGCGACGAACCCGCCCCGCCAGCGCACCACCGATCGGACCTGGGCGAGCGGATCGTCAGCCTTGAGCTTCCTCCAGCTGATGCTCTTCCAGGCCGTCGCGGCATCCGGCGGGACCGGTGTCGTGAAGGCCGGTGGGCCCAGCGGCAGGGAGACCGGGGGCGCGAGCTGTGACGGACTAGGGGCGGGTGAGAACGTGGGGACGCTTGGGAAGGTCGCGGCCGGTGACGCCTCGACGATTGGAGAGTCGGCTGGGGCGATCGTCGTGGTCGCCGCCGACGCACAGCCCGCAAGCAGCGTTGAGAGAGCGAGAAGCACCGGTGCGACCGAGCGGATCACGTCGGATCCTCCTGACAGGGCGAGATGCCGCCTCGATGGGCGCCAGGACCACACCATCGCGGGTCGCCACTGCGGCGGCCATGCGGTGAAACCGCGGCGTGACGCCCGTCGAGCAGCGAGGACCGCCTGCCGGCGGCGTTCAGTGCCGGTCCGCCGGTCTCGCGATGCCGGCCTCGGCCGGCGGGCCGCCACCAGCGGCTGCGAGGGCAGCCTCGCAATACCCAGCGGCCGGGGACGCGCGGTCACCGGACGGCTCGTGGCCCTCGCCGAGCGCGATCACCAAGTCGACCGACGTCGTCTTCCTCCACTTCGACATTGAGGCTGTCCCCTCAAACCGAGAGTTGCCGATCCTGGACGATGAGCGTCCGGTCAGCCTTTGGGCGGCACGACCGTGATGTTGGAGCCCGAGCAGGCCTGCGTTCCGGCGATCAGCCAACCGCCGTGGCCGTCGTCCAGGTATCCGAAGCTGGCAACGACCCGACCTTGACGGACGACTCGGACGAGCGCATCGCCGGCGGCGCTCAGGACACGTTCCGGTTGACTTCGAGTTGGAGCCCGAGCTCGATGACCGCCCGTCCATCGTCGCTGACAAGCACGACCGTCAGGCTCACGATCTCGTCCTGCAGTAGCGGGCCGTCGGGCAAATCGATCGATCGCGGCGCGTCGGGCAGATCCGTCGGCGGCCATACGCCGCCGGTGCCGGTGCCGTGGAGGGGCTTATGGGAGCCCTCCCAGCGGACGAAGCGCCAGCCAATCGGAACCGTGAACCTGATCGTGTCGCCCGGATAGGCGGCGAGCGACTCGGTCGGTGGCTCCGGGACGGCATCGGCGGTGCCGGTGGTCGAGCAGGTCATGGTCGTATAGGAGCCGGGGGTGGCCGCTACCACCTGCCCGTTCCCGGACGAGGCGGAGACGACCGGAGGCGCCACCTGTTGCGGCGGTGCCGGACACTGTGGAGTCGGCAGCGCGGCGACCGGCGCGCTCGGCACGGCGCTTGGCACGGCGCTTGGCGACGACACCGCCGGACTCTGCCCAGGCTCCGCGCTCGGAGACGCGATCGGCACGACCACGACGAGCGCCGGACGCGAGTTCCAGGCGCCGATGCCAGCGGCCGCACCCAGGAGCGCGGTCAGCAGCAGCGCTGCGGCCAGGAGCAGCTGCCACGGCGCAATGGAGCGAGCCGGCCGTCGGGCCGCTGCCCGCAGGACGACCGAGCTGACCCGGGCCGGTGGCTCGACAAAGGCAATCTCGCGCAGGCCGGACGCATCGGTTTGATACGCCGCGGCCAGGGCCCGGCAGGTCGGGCAGGAAGCGAGGTGGTCGGCCACCTCGGTGTGCTCCGCCGGCGTCAGGCTGAAGTCGATCGCAGCAGCGAGCAGTTGCTCGGATCGGGCGTGAGTCGTCATCGAGTCGCCTCCCGACGTTGAACCGCGACCCGGAGTCGTGCACGCGCGCGGGTGAGATGGGTTCGCGTGGCCCCGTGGCTGCGCCCAAGATGCATCGCGATCTCCTCGCCGCTCGCGCCCTGGGCGGATAGGACCAGGGCGAGCCGATCGTCGATCGAGAGGGTGGCCAGCGCGGCATCGAGCGCACGATGCTGCTCCCGGCCCAGGGTGATCGCCTCGGGTCCGTCGGGCACGTCGCGTGCCACGAGGCGGGGCGCGAGGCGCCGGGCCACCGAGGTACGGCGCGCGCCACTGATGATGAGGTTGGAGCTCGCCCGGTACAGCCAGCCCCCCACGTTGTCCGGGAAGCGTCCGCGCTGGCCTTCGGTGAGGAGCCGGAGGAAGGCTTCCTGGGTGATGTCTGCGGCCAGCTCGGGATCGAGGGTCGAGCGCAGGGCCAATCCGTAGATCGCAGCTGCGTGCGTCTCGTAGGCGGCGGTGATGAAGGCGGCGAGGGGCGTCGTGCCGAGATCGCGGCTGGCGACCCTGACCCGTTCGGTGACTGGCTCGATCTCATTCACGACCCACAGACGCCCGTCACGCCGGCGTGTTACAGAGATTGTTCGTGGAGCGCGTCGACGCCCCGTTGACGAGCGAGCACCCGTAGGGACGGTGGTCTGGGTTGGCTCGGCAGCTGCCCCTTCTGCCAGGTGACATTCGCGGTCCTCGATGACACGCGGGCGTGTCGGCCACGCCAGTCCGCGCGAAACGGCCACCCTGGATCGGGGTCTTGGCCACCCCCTCGAGAGGACGGGACGCGCCCCGGTGACCGCCTTTGCGGGTATGGAACGGGGACACGCCGATCGTCGACTTGAGGTCGTGGCGACCAGCTGCGCGGGCCTCGCGAATCCCGGCTACCCAGCGTCACCGCGGTCCATAGGTTCGCCTGCCAGCGATAGCACGTACGCCCAGAGCCGGACCCCGGGCACTGGCTCGTGATCCCGGTCGGGAGCTCGCTGGAACCCGAGGCGTTCATAGAGGCGGTGGGCCGCCTCCATCGTGGGGCCCGTGGAGATCGCGATGCCGCTCCGACCCGCAGCCTGAGCCCGGGCGATGCAGGCGCGAACGAGCGCCTCTCCCACGCCGCGTCCCCGGGCCTCAGGCGCAACGCCGAGCATCCGAAACCCGGCCTCACCGTCGCGTTCGACCTCCGCGTAGGGATTTCGAGCGTCCGGGACGTAGCTCACGCTCCCGAGCAGCTCGCCAGACGCAGCATCGATCGCAACCAGGATCGAGCAGTGGCGAGCGCGTCGCGCGGCGTCGCGGATGGAGGCGAGGTACTCGGGGTGGCGAGGTCCGGGCAGTGTTCCGTAGGCGCGCACGACAATCTCGCCAGCGGCATCAAGCTCGACTGGCAGCGCTTCTCGAATCGTCACCGCCAGAGTCATGCACAGAGTCTCCGCGAGCGCTCCCTGATCAGTCCATAGCTTCACAGATGCACGCGGGCCGCGCCCGATCGCGTCGCGCCGAAGATGACGGCCGGCGGTCGGGATCTCGAGGTCGCAGGCAGAGGTGCCGCGAGCCCGTTTCTACAGATTGACCGAGGCGCCCGGGCGCGATCCCATCGCGATCCTCGAAGCCCAGGAGGCCGCCCGGCCGCCCGACCTCGTTCCCCGAGGAGGCCACGGTCTCGGAACACGTGCGGCTCGGAGTGCCTCGACCAACTCCGCGACCAACTCCGCCACGCCCTCAATCACGATGGTTGGCAGAGCGTGTTCGAGTCCGTCCGGGCGCATCTGCCCCGACTCATGACCTACCCAGACTCATGACCGGAGGGCTAGGATATACATGGGCCCCCGCTCCGCACGTCGACGGCGATCCCTATTGGGAATCGGCTAGATCGCGGCGCCGGGGGCCCTTTCCGGGCGACCTGCGGCCCTGGAAGGGAAACTGCGATGACCGCTCCGGCGCCACCGGTGTCTCGATCTCCGCCAACTCGGCCACGGTGGTGCGCTGGAGCCCTAAGCCCACCGTGCGCCACCGCGTCGACTCCACCGTCCCCGTCCCGCGCCGCTCCGCCGGGCCAACACCCACCGAGACGCACCCGGCCGGCCCGACGCCACCTGCCACGCTGAAGCGAACGGCACTCCCGCTTCGACCTCGGGGACGTCAGCGTTGACCCACGTGTCCCGCCACCCGCAGCGCGTGCACCGCCGCCCGATTCCGAATGCAATGGTCTCCGCGAACCCCGGTGCGGTTCACCGGGGACAAGCGCCCGTGTGTCTGAGAACCGATCGCGACCGCACGGCGTATACGGGTTGAGGGGCCCCGCACGGTGCTCGGTCGCGGCCGCGGGCCGACCGGTGCCGCGACCACCCGAACCGAGGTGCACCATGCTCACGAAGATCGTACGGGCGGCAGCAGCTGCATCGGTGGCAGTGGCCCTCCTCGCGGGGTCCGCCCTCGCAGCAGGAAACCCAAGCCCGACGGGAACGGGCCAGCCGTCCCAGTCCTGCGGGTCTACCACCGCACCGAATACGCCCCCCGGCTTCGGCACCGCAGGCTTCGCTCACGCCGGCACCGTCTACGTGGGGAATGGGGTCTCGGTCGACCATGCGAACAGTGCGAACGCGGTGTCCCAATACGACATCGCCTGCTACCAGGTCAGCCAGCCGCACTGATCGCCGCGAACGACGACGCTCCGGCGTTGGTGTACGCCGGAGCGTTCCACCTCGCCAGCACATCTGCTTCATCCGTCCGCCGGCGCACCCGCCGGTCCTACGCGTCACCCACGCTCACGTACCCGTAGGCGCAGAGGACGAATCGAGGGCGTCCGACAACCGCAGGAGACCTCGTGCTGACCGCGAACCGTACCGTTGCCATCAAACACCCGATCGAGGAGGTCTTCGCGTTCATCGCAGACGGTGAGCAGTGCCCCAGGTGGCGCTCCGGCGTGCTCGACATCAAGAGGGTGTCGGGCGAGGGCGTTGGCACGCGCTACGCCCAGGGCGTCCGCGGGCCGATGGGCCGCCGGATCGCCGCCGACTACGAAATCACGGCCTACGAGCCGAACCGGTGGATCTAGTTCCAGACGACCGGCGGACCGGTTCGTCCCCATGGCCGCTATGACTTCGACGCGGCCGAAGGCGGCACCCGGCCGAGGACCGGGGGTATTTGTCCTCACTTCGGCGCCATCCTGCTCCGCCGCTATGCTCCGCTCGCTATGACCCATACCGTCGAGTTCCTCTGGTTCTCTGGCTGTCCCAGCCACGCCCCGGCGCGTGCGCTGCTGGACGAGGTCATCGCGGCCGTCGCCCCCGGGACCGTGGTCATCGAGATCGACGCCTCGGACCCCGAGGTCGCGGCGGCGCATCGGTTCGCAGGTTCGCCGACGATCCGGGTGGATGGGCGGGACATCGATCCGGGGTTCATCGACCCCGGCGACTACACGCCTCGCTGCCGCCTGTTCCGCACGAAGCAGGGCCTGGCCGGGGTGCCGGAGCGGCGCTGGATCGAGGAAGCACTGCGCTGAGGCCTGGCGTCCAGACGACCGCATTCCGGCCCTTGGCCCTGCGTCACGCTGCCACTGGAGATGACGATCCTTCATGACTGCGTCGCGCCCAGACGCCAGACTCGCCCGGCGCGCGCGGTGCTGACGTGCCTCCAGCATGTCTTGACGCGAGCCCCGTCCCGCACGACCCGTCATAGGGACCACAAGTTTGGAGCACTCATGATGCACCACGCCCGGGTCACAGCCCTGACGGTCGCCGGCATCCTGGCGATTGCCGCCTGCGCGGGGGGTTCGACGCCGGCATCCTCAACCCCGACGTCCGTCGCCCCATCGGCCGCGGCGTCCGTCGCGCCTTCTGCGGCTGCGTCAGCCGCGACCGGCAGCGCTGTTTCGATCGCCAACTTCAGCTTCCAGCCGGCGACGATCACGGTCGCCGTCGGCACGACGGTCACGTGGACCAACAATGACAGCACCGGACACACGGTCACGGCCGATGACGGTTCGTTCAAGAGCGGCACCCTGGCGCCCGGCGCGACCTTCAGCCAGACGTTTACAGCGGCTGGCACCTTCGCCTATCACTGCTCGATCCACTCGTCGATGAAGGCGACCGTGATCGTCCAATGAGCTGATGACGACGGTGTGGTTCCGGCGCCAGCGCGAACGGGTGGCCTCGCCGGATCGACTGGTGTCCGAAGGGTGGTAGTCCGGCCGCCACCGCGGCGGCCCTGTCATGAGCGGGGTGCACTGAGCGTCGGGGCCATCTCGGGATCGGAGGAGAAGGTCATGTTGGTGCGGATCGGCAGTCCGACGGATGTCGCCGACGGACAGATGCGCGTCTTCGACGTTGCGGGGACGAAGGTGAACGTGGCGAACGCGGGCGGACGTGTCTATGCCTTCGACGACACCTGCACCCACGCGGGGTGCTCGCTCGCGGAGGGCGAGCTGGACGGAACGACGGTGACCTGCCCCTGCCACGGCAGCCAGTTCGACGTGACGTCCGGCACGGTCCGGCGCGGCCCAGCTCGCCTGCCCGTCCGGTCCAGGACGGTGCAGGTGGAGGGCCCGGATCTCCTCGTCGAGACGGTGGACGCTCGTTCGAGCAGCGAAGGCGGGTGACGGCAGGGCAGTCTGGAGGCGAATCGCACATGGATACCCGGCTCGGGGTGCTGCTGTGGAGCCAGGCGACGACCTGGAGCGAGATGGAAGCAGGCGCGCGGCGCGTGGACGATCTCGGCTATGACCACCTCTGGGCCTGGGACCACCTGTACGCGATCTTCGGCGACCCGTACCAGCCGATCTTCGAGGGGTACACGACGCTGGCCGCCTGGGCGAAGGTCACGCGCCGGGCGCGCCTCGGGCTGCTGGTCGGCGCGAACACCTTCCGGAGCCCGGCCCTGGTCGCCAAGATGCTCGCCACCCTCGACCACATCAGCGACGGACGGGCCATCGGGGGCCTCGGCGGGGCCTGGTTCGACCTGGAGCACGAGGCAGCCGGGATCGAGTTCGGCGCCGGGTTCGGGCAGCGCCTGGACTGGCTCGACGAATCCGTCGCGGCGATCCGCGCGCTCCTCGATGGCGAGGCGGTCACGTCGCCCGCGGGTGGCCGGTACGCCCTCAACGAGATGCGGCTGCTCCCACCGCCGGTGCAGCCGCGTCTGCCGATCATGATCGGTGGCGCTGGGGAGCGGAAGACGCTGCGGACCGTGGCGGCCTACGCCGACATGTGGAACGCCATGGGAGCCACCGAGGTGCTCCGCCACAAGGTGGACGTGCTCCGCCGCCACTGCGACGCCGTCGGCCGCGACATCGGCGAGATCGAGCTCACGGTCGGGTGCAAGCCCATCATCCGGGACACCGCCGAGGCCGCGCGCCTGGTCTGGGAGTCCCAGATGGCGCACAACCGCACCCCGATGGCGGAGGTGCTCGACGACGACACCTTCTGGGTCGGCACACCGGAGCAGGTCGCCGCGGAGATGATCGAGCGCAAGGCGCTGGGCTTCCACACCTTCATCGCCGAGATGGCTGCACCCTTCGACGACGAGTCGCTCGAGCGATGGATCGGTGAGGTCCGGCCGATGGTCGACGCGGCGTGACCGCCCTCAAGCCGAAGCTCAAGACCGGCGAGGTCGCGGTCTGCCGCTCGTGCCTGCGCACGACGTTCGAGCGCGCCGAGGCAGCAAGCGGTCGATGCCGCTGCGGCGGCGCCATCATCGCCATGCCGAAGGGCGAGGTCGAGGCGCGCCGCACCGACAAGGCGTAGGCCGACCGTCTGCGAGGGGGGGACCCCCACCCCGAAGCTGCCGGGTGGCCGGCTTGGCACCCACCTCGCCTGAGCGTAGGGTCTCGGTGACGGGCAACACACCGTCACTGGAACACGCAGGGAGGTCGACACGGCGATGGACGCAATGGCTGGTGCTGGTGCTGCGCCTGAGGATCGAATGGCCCGGCGGAAGGCCCGGCGACCGCGCCAGGACGGGGCGGCCAACGGGGGAGGTGCGGTCTACGGGCTCGGGATGATCGGGGCGCTGGCCTACTTCTTCCAGTCCGCCGAGTCCACCCGGGACTACGTCCTGGCCGCCCCCAGGGCCGTCTTCTGGCCGGCCCTGCTGGTGTACAAGATCCTCAAGCACCTCTACGGCTAGCGCCACCCGGCGTCGCCCCCGGGCGGGTTGGACCGACCTCGCGAGGTCGCCCGGGAGACCGCATTCGCAGCTCGCGCCCGACCGCGAGCCCACGCGGCCGGTCACCCGTATCGATGGAACCGAAGCGCCGAAGTCCCGTGGCGGTCGCGAGAGGTGCGGGATTCGGACGCACGGCCGCGCTCCGGAAGCGGCCGAACCCCTCGGACGGACGCTACCGCTCCGACAGCGCCAGGTAGCTGCGCTCCGGTGCCCCCGTGTAGAGCTGGCGGGGCCGCCCGATCCGGGAGTCCGGGTCGTGGAGCATCTCGCGCCACTGGGCGATCCAGCCCGGCAGGCGGCCGATGGCGAACAGCACCGTGAACATGTTGATGGGGAAGCCGAGGGCCCGGTAGATCAGCCCGCTGTAGAAGTCCACGTTGGGGTACAGCTTCTTGGACACGAAGTAGGGGTCATTGAGGGCGACGCGCTCGAGCTCCAGCGCAATGTCCAGCAGCGGGTCCCGCGTCCCGAGCTTGGCCAGCACCCGGTCGGCTGCCTCCTTGATGATCCGGGCCCGCGGGTCGTAGTTCTTGTAGACCCTGTGCCCGAACCCCATCAGGCGGAACGGGTCGTTGTGATCCTTCGCGCGGTCGATGTACGGCGCGACGTCCCCGCCGTTGTCGGCGATGTGCTGGAGCATCTCCAGGACCTCCTGGTTCGCGCCGCCGTGGAGCGGGCCCCACAGGGCCGCGATCCCCGCGGAGATCGAGGCGTACAGGTTGGCCATGCTGGAGCCGGCCATCCGGACGGTGGAGGTGGAGCAGTTCTGCTCGTGGTCCGCGTGGAGGATGAGCAGGATCCGGAGGGCCCGGGCGGCGTCGGCATCCACCACGTACGGCTCCGTGGGAACCGAGAACATCATCCGCAGGAAATTGCTCTCGTAGTCGAGGCTGTTGTCGGGGTAGACGAACGGCTGGCCGATCGACTTCTTGTGCGCGAACGCCGCGATGGTCGGCATCTTCGCGATCAGCCGCACGGTGGTCATCTCGACGCCCTCGGCGTCGTGCGGGTCGGATGAGTCCTGGTAGAACGTCGAGAGCGCAGCCACCGCCGAGGTGAGGATGCCCATCGGGTGGGCATTCATCGGGAAGCCGTCGAAGAACCGCTTGAACTCCTCGTGGAGCAGCGTATGCCGCGTCACCTGCGTACCCCAGTCGGTCAGCTGCCCCTTCGTGGGCAGCTCGCCGAAGATCAGCAGCCAGGCCGTCTCGAGGAACGTGGACCGGTCTGCGAGCTGCTCGATCGGGTACCCGCGGTAGCGCAGGATGCCGGCGTCCCCGTCGAGATAGGTGATCGCGCTGCGGGTCGACGCCGTGTTGGCGAACCCGTAGTCCAGGGCGGTGACGTGGGCGTCCCGCAGGAGGGCGCTGATGTTGATCGCCGGCTGCCCTGCGACGCCCTGCTCAATCGGCAGGACCAGGGTCTGGTCGCCGATGTGCAGCTCTGCGGTCTCGGTGCTCGCCGCCATGCCGGCTGTCGTCATCGATCTGCTCCCTCCGGGCGATTCGCGCTTCTGTCCGGGCCGGCACACGGGTGCCCGCCTCGTGGTGCGCAATCTTCGCTCCGCGCACCACGAGGGGGGAGGGCCGGAGGGCTCACTAGTTGTGGGACCCCTCGGACGCGCTGATCCGGCTGCCAGGCTGCCTTCACCCGGTCCGGAGTGGTCGGTTGGCGTGCGGTTCGGTCCGATGGGGTCCGGGGTAGCCGGCTGCGCTCGCTGGTACCAGGGGTGGGTCCGGTTGGGACTATTGCGCCTTGGTCATGCTCGCGGGCCGGGTGGACGATGGGACAAGCCGGGCCGCCGGCCGTCGCACTCCGCACGAGACGCACGCTCGCATGACCTTTCCCTCCGTCCCGTACCGATCGCTCCTCGCCCTGCTCGCCCCGCTGACCCGTCCGCGGCGCACCGCCGCGGTGCTCGCCATCGTGTTCGGCGTGAGCTCGATCGGCCTCGTGTCCGCCCCCACCGCGCTCGCCTGGGACCCGAACACCTTCAGCGGCTCCTCCGAGGCGCAGTTGATCTCGCTCCAGAACCAGGCCCGTGCCTCTGCGGGGCTCAAGTCGCTCAAGCTGAGCACGGCGCTGCGCACGATCGCGCGCTGGCGGAGCAAGGACATGGCCCAGCGTAACTACTTCTCGCACACGATCAAGGGCACCAGCCGGAACGTGTTCTGGTACATGCAGCACCAGTACGGCTACTGCTTCAAGCTCGCCGGCGAGAACATCGGGACCGTCACCTGGCCCGGCGCCTCCGAGGCCGACGCCACCAACTGGGTCTTCAATGAGTTCATGAACTCGTCCGGGCACCGCGCGAACATCATGGGCAAGGCCTGGGACGTTGTCGCGGTCGGTGCCTACAGGACCACCGGTGACAAGTTCGTGTGGACGGTGCTGTTCGTGGACGCCTGCGGCTCGGCTCCCGCCGCGACGCCGAAGCCGACCCCGAAGCCGACCCCGAAGCCCACGCCGAAGCCGACACCCAGGGCCACCCCGAAGCCCACGCCGAAGCCGACACCCAGGGCCACCCCGAGGCCGACGCCGCACCCCACTCCCAAGCCGACGCACAAGGCGACCCCGAAGCCGACCCCCAAGCCGACGCCGAAGCCGACGGCCGAGCCCACCGCCAGTCCCATGCCTGCGCCCAGCGCCAGTCCCACGCCTGCGCCCACCGCGAGTCCGACACCCGGACCGACCGCAAGCCCGACACCGTCGGCGTCGCCGCCCGGCGGGACCATGCCGCCCGAGGGCTTCCGCATCATCGATGCGCCCCCGGACCGGACCTTCCTCGACTCGATCGTGGGCATGGTCACGGGACAGTTCCTTGGATGGTGACCCTGCCCGTGGCGCGAATCCGCCCACGCGGACCCGCGTCCCGACGCACACTAGGGCCAACGGGCGCGTGACCGACCGGCTCGCGCCGCAGGTCGTGGACCGCCCACATCGCACGGAGCCGCGAGTGTCATGACATCGCAGCCCTCAGAGGCCCCCGCCGTCCCCGCCGATCGGCCGGTCGCCGGGCGTGCCCAGCCGATCCTCGAGGCCCGCGCCCTGACCAAGCAGTACCGCCTGCCTGGCGAGCTGGTGGAGGCGGTACGCGGCGTGAGCCTGGAGGTCATGCCGGGCGAGTTCGTCGCCCTGATGGGTCCGTCCGGCTCGGGCAAGAGCACGCTGCTCCAGCTGCTGGGCGGCCTGGATCAGCCCACCAGCGGTGAGGTGCTGCTCGAGGGTGCGTCGATCGGCCGCCTCTCCGACGAGCAGGCCACCCGCCTCCGGCGCGAGCGGACCGGCTTTGTCTTCCAGTCGTTCAACCTGGTGCCGCTGCTCAACGTCGTGGAGAACGTCGGCCTGCCGTTCACGATCGCCGGCCAGGATCCCCGGCGCGGGGACCTTGCCGCTCGCGTCCGCGACGCGATCGAGCTGGTGGAGCTCACGGGCAAGGAGCGCCACAAGCCCGAACAGCTGTCGGCGGGGGAGCAGCAGCGGGTCGCCGTCGCGCGTGCCGTGGTGACCCGCCCGGCGCTGCTGCTCGCGGACGAGCCGACGGGCAACCTCGACTTCCGGACCGGTCTCGACATCCTGGGTGCGCTCTGGCGGACCTGCGTGGACCGCGGCCAGACGATCGTTCTGGTCACCCACGACGCCAAGGCTGCCGCCTACGCCGACCGGGTCTTCGTCATCGGTGACGGCCGCGTGCAGGACGAGATCATCCTGGGCCGGCGCGACGACCACGCCGCGGCCCCCCTGATCGCGCGCCTCGCGCAGCTCGGCCTGTAAGGGCCGCCATGCGCGGCCTCGTCCCGTACGCGTGGCGCAGCCTGGTCGCCAGGCCGGCGCGCAGCCTGCTCTCCATCATCGGCGTCGCCATCGGCGTGGCGGTCCTGGTCGCGGCGCTCGCCGTCACGGCGGGGATGGACGCATCCGTCGACCGGACCGTGCAGTCGATCGTCGGGCGCGCGGACCTGCGCGTATCGGCGTTCGCCGAGACCGGGCTCTCGGCGGCGACGGCCGCCGCGCTCGACGCCGTGCCCGGCGTGGCGCTCACGGCCCCGGCCATCGAGCGGCGCAGCTTCATCGGCTCCGAGCCCGGTCATCCGACCACCACCGAGCCCGTCACCGTGCTGGGCATCGACCCGGTCCGCGAGCCGCGCGTCCACGACCTCCCGCTGGTCCGGGGCGTTCCGCTGGCGACGCTCGACCAGGATGCCGCGCTCATCACCGAGCGCCTGGCGGCAGCCGAGGGGCTCGATCTCGGGAGCGACCTCGTGGTCTACGGCGCCGGCGCCCCCCTCCACGCCACCGTGGTCGGCATCCTCGCCGGTGACGGCCCGGCAGTCGGTGGGCCCGGCCGGACGGTCGTGCTGCCCATCGGCACGGCGGCCCGCCTCAACGCCACCGACGAGG
>DATCGK010000595.1:0-8434 GCA_036508975.1 Candidatus Limnocylindrales bacterium | reverse complement strand
GGCCCACCTCGCTGCAGTGACCCTGAGCGCGGAGGAAGGGGTCGTCACGCTGGCGGTGGACGACGACGGATCCGGCTTCGACCCATCGCGGCTCGAGGAAGCCCTGGACCACGGCTTCGGCCTTGCCTCGATGCGCGAACGAGTGGAGCAGATCGGGGGTACCCTCGCCGTGCAGACCGCGCCCGGCAAGGGAACCCGGGTCGAGGTTCGGCTCCAGCAGGAGGAAATGCGTGCCGCACACGCCCCCGTTGCTTCGCGTCCTGCTGGTTGACGACCACCCGCTCTTCCGCAAGGCGCTGGCCGGCCTGGTCAGCGCCCAGCTCGACATGACCGTCGTCGGCGAGGCTGACAACGGGCTCGAGGCGCTGGAACGGGTACGGGCGCTCTCCCCGGACGTCGTCGTGATGGACGTCAACATGCCGGTGGCGAGCGGCGTGGACGGCGTGCGTGCCATCCGCGGGGCTGGCTTCACGACGAAGATCGTGATGCTCACGGTCTCCGAGGATGACGATGACCTGTTCGACGCGATCCGTGCCGGCGCGAACGGCTACCTGCTGAAGAACATCCGGCCGGAGGCACTTTTCGAGGACCTGCGCGGCGTCATGCGCGGCGAGGCGCCGATCGCCCCCGCAATCGCCCACCGCCTGCTGGATGCGCTCCGCGAGGGGCCGCCCCGCCCGCACACGCCGTCCGTCGGCGCGGAGGGCGAGGCCGAGACGACCCTGACCCGCCGCGAGACGGAGATCCTCCAGCTGGTGGCGGGCGGCCTGACCAACAAGGAGATCGCGGGCCGGCTCACGATCACCGAGGGGACAGTCAAGAACCACGTCCACAACGCCCTCGAGAAGCTCCACTTGACGAACCGGACGCAGGCGGCCGCCTACACGGTCTCGCAGGGGTTCAACGCGCCGCGCCCGGCGGGCACCGACCACACCTGACGTCGCGCAGACGGGTCACGGGCTCAGGTTGGTCGGGGGCCATTCGGCGCCATTCGGTGGGTGCCGATCGGCCCACCGGAACCGGGCCGTTCGGTACCGTTCGGTAGATTTGGGAACCCGCGAATTGTGCCCACGGGCGGATGGCACGCCCATCTCCGGCTTCGTACGATCGCCGCCGAGCAAGGCCCGCGGGGTCTCGCCCATCGCAGGAGCCGGGCAAATGTCGGACCCCGTCCGAGTCCTCGTCCTGTACGACCATCCGCTCCTCGGCGAGGGGCTGGGCGCGCTGATGGCGTCCGTCCCGGGCCTCCACGTGGATCGGATTGCCATGGGCGACTCCGATGCCATGGAACGGGCCGTTGCCGCGGATGCTGACGTCGTGATCCTCGAAGAGGGCGGGCCGCTGGGCCTGCTCGACGTTCTTCGCGGCAGCCGCTGCACGGCGATCGTGGACGTCAGCATCAACACCTCGCAGGCCTGGACCCTGCGCCGCGAGGAGATCGAGCCGGACCCCGAATCGCTCATCGACCGGATCGTGAGCGCCTGCCTAGACGACCGCCGCCGCCCGAGGCTCGCCCCCGCCCTCGGGTGACGTCCCGGTCGCCGGCTCCACGCCGGCGCCCCGCGGCTGGGTTCCCGCGGACGTGGATCCCACAACGCTGGCGGCGGACCAGCCCGTGCCCGTCCACTTCGCCGGCACGGTGGGCGGCGCGGCGGTCGCGGGATCGGCCTGGCTCGTGCGGCGCGCCAGCGGGGAGCTGGTGGCATTCGACCCGCGTTGCACGCACGCCCAGTGCGCCTACGACTGGACCGACCAGGCCAGCTTCACCTGCCTGTGCCACAAGGGCTTCTTCCGCATCGACGGCTCCGTGATCTCGGGCCCGCCGCCGCGGCCCCTCGACCGGTTCGTCGTCCGGAAGACGAGCGGCTCGATCGAGCTGGAGGTACCGGCGGACTTCGCGACGCCCCGCCCGAGCGCCTGACCCCGGGCCCGGCGCGGGGCCCCGGGCGCCGACGAAGGGCGCTTACCCAGCGCGCACTTGAGGCGCGCCCTCGTCCGGCCGATACATGCCCACCAGCTGGTCACGGGCGCCCGCCTGTACCCATCTTCTACCCCCCGGCGGATAGGAACGCGCACGCGTGGGGCCGACGATTGCAGGCGGTCAGGTGTGCCGACGGCATGCCCGCGTCCCGCATCCTCAGGAACCGCACATGGTCCGGGTCACGTTCCCGACACAGATGAACGACAGGCAGCTCAACCGTCTGATCGCCGGCGTGGTCGCCGCGATCGTCCTGATCGTGGTCGCCGTCGGCGCCATCTACGTGTCCGACCGCTGGGTCGATCGCGGACCGACGATGGCGGACCGGCACATCGCGGACCTCGAGGCACAGGTGCAGGCAAACCCGGACGCGATCACCGCGCGACTCGCGCTCGTCGGAGCGTACGTGGCAGCCAATCGAAACACGGACGCCCTGTCGCAGCTGGACCAGGTGATCCAGGCCTCGCCGGACAACAAGACCGCCCTGCTGGCGCGCGGTGACCTCCTCCGCCAGACGGGCAACGTGGCGGGCGCCATCAAGGACTACACGGCCATCGTAGACATCATGAAGGGGGCCGAGTTCGCCGGACAGGACACCGAGCTCGCGTCCGCGTACTACGACCTGGGGATGATCGCGATCGAGCAGAACCGCCCGGCCGACGCCATCAACTTCCTCGGCGAGGCGCTGAAGATCAGCCCGACCGATGCCGACGTCCTCTACCAGCTCGGCACGGCCTACCTCCAGTCCGGATCCGCGGCCAAGGCCGCCGACGCGCTGCGAAACGCCGTCACGTTCGTCCCGACCGGCTGGTGCGACCCCTACGTCACGCTTGCGCAGGCATACCGCGGGGCCAGCAACGCGCCGGAGGCTGAATGGGCCGGGGCCATGGCCGACTTCTGCCAGTCTCGCCCCGCGGTCGCAAAGGGTCGGCTGACGGCGTTGCTGGGCGGGGCCGCCGCCACGGACGCCCTGGTCGGGCTGGCCATGATCGCCGAGTCGGAGAACGACCGGGCGGCCGCGGCCGACTTCTACACACGGGCGCTGGCCCGCGATCCGCAGAACTTCCTCGCGCAGTCGGGGTTGTCCCGCGTCGCGACCGGGACGCCGGCTCCGGTTTCGAGCCCCTCGGGCTCGATCACTGACGGAAGGGCCTGAGATGACGACCCCCGAGCTCGAAGTCACGGCCCCCGACGAGACCTCCGGATTGCCGATCGACCTGCCGGTTGAAGAACCGGCGGCGAGCCCGGCAAGCGTGCCCGACATCGTCGACGAGGTTCCCGTCAAGAAGGGTCGACGCGGGAAGGTGATCTTCCTCGCGTTCCTCGCCATTGTCTTCGCAGTCACGGCGATCGTCGGCGGGTGGTACCTGATCTCGCGCAAGCCGCTGCCCGAGGTCCTGCCCGGCATCGTCACCGTCAAGCTGCCCTCGTTCGCGTTCGCCATCTACGGGATCTCGAAGCCGATGGGCGTCGCCGTCAGCCCGTCCGGCGACCGCATCTACGTGGCCGAGACGGAAGGCGGTCGATACCTCCACGTCTACGACGGGAAGGGCCAGCAGCTCGCTTCGGTGGCGCCACCCGGTTCGACCCAGGGCAGCCGGGTTCCGGCCTACGTGGCGGTCGATCCCCTGACCGGATCCGTGTATGTGAGCGATCGGATGAAGGGGTCGATCTACGTCTACGACCGGGACGGCACGTACCTGAGCACCTTCGTCCCGAAGCCGGCGATGAGCACCTTCCTGCCGCTTGGCCTGGCCTTCGACACGGCGGGCAACCTGTACGTCGGAGACCTCGACCCTGCCTTTCACCGGGTCCTCGTCTTCGGCCGAGACGGCGTGCTCACGCGGACCGTCGGGACGGTTGGAACGTTCAACTTCCCGAACGGCCTGGCCGTCGACGGCGCGGGCAACCTGTACGTGGCCAATTCGAACGACGGTCGCGTTCTCGTCTTCGACGCCACCGGGAAGGAGACGGGGAGCATCCCTCGAGGGGTCGGAACCGGGGAGCTTGGGCTGCCGCGTGGCATCGCCCTCGACGATCAGACCCGCCTCTACGTGGTTGACACCACTGGCCAGGCCATCCAGATCTACGCGACCGGCCAGGCGGACGGCCGTCCGAAGTACGTGGGCACGGCCGGCGAAGAGGGGACCGGCGACGGGCAGTTCGAATACCCGTTCGGGGCAGCCACGGACACGCGGGGCCGCATCTACGTCGCCGACTGGGCGAACGACCGCGTCCAGGTATGGAGCTACTGATGAGGAGGAACAGGAGGTGACGACCGACTCGAGGAGCCGTTCCGCCATGCCGGCGGTTCATCGTCCAAACCCGCAGAGAAGGAAGGAGGTGGACGCGGTGAGACGAGCAGCACTCCTCTTCGCCGGCGCCACCATATGGCTGTTCTTGCTGGCCATCCCAGCGATGGCCGACAACGGCCCGCACGTCGCGGGACAGAACTCGACCGCGCTGCAGGGATCCTGCGCCGGGTGCCATCGCGCGCACTCGGGCCAGGCACCATACCTCGTCAAGGCCACGATGCCCACGCTGTGCTACTCGTGCCACGGCGCGGGCGGCGCAGGAGCAACCACGGACGTCCAGGACGGCGTGGCCTATGCGGCCACGTCGACCCCGCACGCGGGCACGCTCGGTGTCAGCGGCGGGACGTCAGTCTCCCTCACCTCGGTCGCCGGCGCGCTCCGAGGCGGTGGTTTCCAGTACGCCCTGATCAATACCAACCCCAGCGGTGGTGTGACCCAGGACAGCAACCGGACGATCGGCGTCCTCGCCGCTGGCGCGGCAACCACCTCATCCCACAGCGTCGACGGCACCCCCGTGACGATGTGGGGCGCAGGGAACCTGGGCAACCCAGGGGTGGGCACGACGAACGTCGACCTGACGTGCGCCTCCTGCCACGATCCGCACGGCAACGGCCAGTACCGGATCCTCAAGCCCCTGCCCGACGACGCGACCACGGGAACTGCGGCCGTCAAGATCATCGATGCGACCGCCGGGACCTCCATGGTCTACACGACGACCAACTACGGCGTCCTCGGCGAGATGGCCGCGGACCCCAACAGCCCGCTCAACCCCGACGGGTCGTCGCTCCAGTACGACACGGCAACCAAGACCTTCACGGGCACCTTCCTCGAGGCATCATCTCGCTGGTGTGCCACCTGCCACACCCGGTACATGTCCTACGCCGGCGCGGCCGGCAACAAGGCGTGGACAGCGGCTGGCACGATCGACAATGTGTACAAGTACCGCCACGCCGTCCGTGACATCGTCGACCCGGCGACGAACGGCGCCCCGACCACCGGGGTCCTCAACCCCGCCACGGCTTCTAGCCAGCTCAAGAGCGGTGCCACGATTGGCCCGCTCACGAGCAGCGGCACGAGTCCGTCCGCGTACAGCTACGTCACCCGAGGCGTCGCCGTTTCGGGCTCCAGCAGCGGCCTCAACAGCGCCGCGGCCGCGGGTGACTACCTGACCACCAGCGCACCGCGGTGCATCACCTGTCACGTCGCCCACGGCACCGATGCCGCGGTCGGCACGTTCGCGGCCACCGGGACCTCCCTGGTGACTGGGACCACTCTGGACAGCGCCCTTCTCCGTCTCGACGGCAGGGGCGTCTGTCAGAACTGCCACAAGAAGTAGGACCACGAGGCGATCGCGCGATGACTGCCCCACCACGAGCGCTCATCGCGCGATCGGATCGCCTCGACCCATGACTCGCGACAGGCATCGAATGAACGGGACTCGCCCCCTCTTCGTGGCGGCCGCCCTCGTCGCGGCGCTCACGCTCCCGTTCATGTCGATCGGCCCGATCCCGGCCAGCGCAAGCGGCGCGGGGGTCGTCGCGACCGGCGATCCGTTGGTGAGCCCTGATCCTTCTCCAAGCCCCGATCCGAGCCCCTCCGTGAGCCCTGATCCTTCTCCAGGCCCCGATCCGAGCCCCTCCGCGAGCCCTGATCCTTCTCCAAGCCCCGATCCGAGCCCATCTCCCAGCCCCGACCCGAGCCCGTCCCCGTCCCCGTCTCCCGCCCCGGTGACCATCACCCTCCACTCCGACGCACCGTCTGCCGGTCTTCATCGAATCGATCCGGGGGCCCAGCTTCGGCTCGTGCTCGTCGTCACACCCCAGGGGGACGTCGACGCGGGGAGGCTCGTCTCGACCCTGCCGCCCGGCTGGGCGGTCGTGAATGGCGACGGCGGACAGGTGGACTCCACCGGACGGACCCTCACCTGGGACGCGCTCTCGATCCCGGCGTTCACGACCGTCAGTGAGCAGGTCATCCTGGCAGCGCCGTCACTTCCCACTCTCGATGGCCGCTTCGCGGTGCAGGCGACGTTCGGAGCGGAGCTCTACCAGGGGGACGACCGCACGATCGCGCGCTCCGTCTCCGTCCTCGTCGCTCCGCGAGTCGTGCTCGAGCACAGCACCCTTGAGGTCGTCGACCGGAGCACGCTCGCCGTCACCGACCTCCCGCTCGACCAGGCGATCTATGGCGAACAGCGCTACTCGGTCTTCCGCGTCGGGTTCGTCGTGCAGAACGAGGACAGCTCCCCGGTCGCGTGGACACCCCAGCTGGAATACGCGCCGACGGGAGGAGGATTCAACATCGTCCCATCGGGTGAAGCCATCCTCGGCCTTCCCTTCTACACGGCTCCCGAATGGCGTCCGAACAACGGTCCCGGGGGCGGAACGGCGCTGAAGACCGGCACAGAACCAGTGGCGGGATCGAGCCTCCACGTCGGGGGGGACGGCGGCCCGGTGAACGGCTTCCTTTCGATGGGGGTGAACCCGGGTCCCGCGCTCCTGCTTCCCGGGCTCTCCTACACCGTCGTCTCGTTCAGCGTCCGGGCCACCGCCGACGCCCCGTACCTGGGCTCCTTCTCGTTCCGACTGACCGACGATGGGCAGCCGTTCCCCGCGGCAACCAGTGCCTCGGTCAGCCTCGGCCTTGCGCCGCCGCTCGACCTGACTCCCGGCCAGAAGAGCGGCGTCCTTGTGGGATCGAGTCCGTCGGTTGCGTATCAACTGGTCTCTCCCATGACGGGAGGCGCGCCGCTTCCGCGCTACCCGCTCCAGGCCGAGGCACTGCCTGCGGCGAGTGGGGCCTCTCCACATAGCCCTGCGGCGGGCGATACCTGCGCGATCTGTCACAGCTCGCACTCGGGCTCGTACGGGAACCTCCTGCGCGGCAGCGGGTCGCAATCGGCGACGTGCTTCACCTGCCACAACGGCAGCGGCGCGGTCTCCAACGTCGAGAACCAGTACGCGGCCGTGAGCAGCCCGGACGTGCCGTCCGACCGGGCCTACTTCCGCCACGACGCGCTGATCGCCACGACGCACATCTCCGCGGACGTCAACGAGTTCCAGGACTCCCTCGGGAAGCCGATCCTCAATCGCCACACCGAGTGCGCCGACTGCCACGACCCGCACCTCGCCGTCGCCGCCGACAGCACCGAGACGCCGGCGGGCTGGACCGCTCCCGGCGCGCTGGCCGACATCTCCGGGTTCTCGGTGGTCAACGGGGCTGCCGGGTCGTCGCCGACCTACACGTTCACAACGTCGATCACCCTCGAGTACCAGCTCTGCTTCAAGTGCCACTCCGGGGCCACGACCCTCCTGTCGAACGCGGGATATGCCCCGAGCCGGGAGGAGCTGGACAAGGGGGTCGAGTTCAACCCGGCCAATCTCTCCTTCCATCCGATCGAGGCGCCCGGGCGGAATGCGACGCCGGCGATGGCCGCGAGCCTTGCCGGCACGTCGCCATACAAGCTGTGGACCTTCACGACGGGCAGCGCGATCCGCTGCCTCAGCTGCCACGGGGACAGCAAGAAGTTCAACCTCGTGACGCCGCCCGCCGCCGGGTCGGATCTCGCCGTGCATGCGAACGCGAACCGCGGACTGCTGCTCCAGCCGTATCGGGACCGGATCCTCACCACCGCCGGCGCCCTCTACGACGCCTCGAACTTCGCGCTCTGCTACGTCTGCCACGCGGAGGCGCCCTTCGTGGACGAGACCGGAAACGCCCGGCCCGACACGAACTTCCGCTTCCACGGCCTGCATGTGAGTGGGCTGCCGCCAGAGGGCCCCGACGGCACGAACATCGACGCCCCGAACAACGGATCGGGGCAGGCGATCTGCGCTGAGTGCCACTTCCGGATCCACTCGACGATCGATCGCGTGGGGGGCCAGGCCGAGTACCCACGCCTGGTGAACTTTGCCCCGGACGTCACCGCCCCGGACAGCCTCGTCGACCCGACCGGTGCCAACGCCTGGACCGGTCCGGCTGCCAAGACCTGCACCCTCACCTGTCACGGGTTCACCCACGACAAGATGCCGTACTGATCGACTCCCGCGGGAGCACGAGGTCCATCGTCCTGGCGGGGCGCTCGCCCTCTATCGATCGGTAGAGACCCCGGCGCGCGCCCGTATCGCTTGAGCACTCGCAC
>DATCGK010000594.1:0-5451 GCA_036508975.1 Candidatus Limnocylindrales bacterium | reverse complement strand
CCGGAAGGCCGCGAGCAGGCGCGCCCGGGTGAGCTCGTCGCAGAAGGCGGCCTCGAGCGCCACGAGGTCGAGAGCCCACAGCTCCGGGAGCGTCACCCCGATCCGCTCGACGGCCCGCGTGTACTCCTCGGACAGCGTGACGTCGGACACGGTCAGGTCGTCCGTGTTGAGCGTCACCCGGACACCCGCGCGCATCAGCCGCTGGAGTGGATGAGCCTCGAGTGACGGCACGATGCTGGCCTGCACGTTCGAGGTGGGGCAGAGATCGAGCCAGACGCCGCGGGCGATGAGCTCCCGGACGAGGTCCGGGTCGTCGATGGCGAGCGGCCCGTGAGCGATCCGCTCCGGGTCGAGGGCCAGCGCCCTGCGCACCTGCGACGCGCCGCCCCACTCGCCCGCGTGGAGCGTGACGTGGAGGCCGATCTCACGCGCCAGGTCCAGGGCGGCGCGATGGCGCTCCGGATCCGGGAAGCGCGCCTCCTGGCCGGCGACATCCACGGCGACCAGCCCGTCCGGAATTCCGCTTGCCTCGAGGTCACGCACGAACGCCAGGTTGGCCTCCGGCTCGTGCGAGCGCATCAGGGTGGCGATGAGGCGGACCTCGACCCCGTGCCGGCGCCCGGCTTCCGCCGCCCCACGCGAGACCACCTCCACCACCCGCCGGCCACTGAGGCCGCGGGCCGTGTGGAGCAGCGGCGCCCAGCGGATCTCCGTGTAGCGCACGTTGTCGAAGGCCTTGTCCTCGACCAGGTCGGCCGTCATCCGCTCGATCGCCTCGCCGTCCTGCATCAGGGCGATCGGGAGGTCGAAGGCGAGCAGGAGCTGGGCCTGGTCCTCGGATTGCTCCGGGCCGACGAGGACCTTGCGCATGCCGGCGTAGGTGCGCGGCGCATCGACGCCCCGGGTCCGGGCGATGTCGAGGGCGGTCTCCACGCGAAGCGAGCCGTCGAGGTGGAGGTGGAGCTCGGCCTTCGGCATCGCCCGGACGAGGGCGCGGAGGGTGCGGGGGTCGAGGTCGGTCATGCGCGGATGGTAGGGCCACGGAGCCCGTTCGTCGCCCGGGCTGCGTCCGGAGCCGGGCGGGCTCCGATGGTGCCCGTCCCGGCGGGCGTTCCGGCGGGCGCATGTTGACCATTCGCGTATCCTGCTACCAGACGTTAGCCACTTGTTCGCCATCCGTCGCACCCCGGCCGCCGAACCACCAGCGACGCATGCGCCCGAGCCTGCGAGACCAGACCGGAGCAACGCCCCATGTCCACCGTCCTCGTCACCGGCGCCAACGGCTTCGTCGGCAGCCATCTCGTCCCGGCCCTCGCCGATGCCGGCCACCACGTGCTGGCCCTGGTCCGTGACGACGACGGTGCCGCCGCGGTCCAGCGCCGCCTGGCCCCCGCCCAGCGGGCGTCGGTCGAGATCCGGCGGGGTGACGTGACGAAGCCGGACTCGCTGCCCGCCGCGCTCGCCGGATCGGACGCCGTCCTCCACCTGGCCGCGATCTCGCGCGACTGGGACGGTGGCGCCACGCTCCGCCTGGTCAACACCGAGGGGACCCGGAACATCCTCGCCGCGTCGAGCGCGGCAGGTATCCGCCGTTTCGTCCACCTCGGCGCGCTGGGTGTCATCGACGACCCGTCGCTCCACTACGCGAGCTCGAAGGCGAAGGCGATGGAGCTCGTCCGCGACGGTGGCCTCGACTGGACGATCCTCAGCCCGTCGCTCCTGTTCGGGCCACGGGATGGCTTCTTCAACATCCTGGCGGGGCTCGTGCGGATGTCGCCGGGCATCGTGCCGATCACCGGCAGGGGCGACGCCCGCTTCCAGCCGCTGGCAATCGGAGACCTCGCGAAGGCGGCCGTGCTGGCGCTGGGCGACGACGCCACCATCGGCCGGGAGTACCCCCTTGGCGGCCCCCGCCACTGGACCTACCGCGAGATCGTCGAGGAGGTGCTGCGCGGCATGGGCAAGCGGCGCCTGCTGGTCCCCATGCCGGTCGCGCTGATCCGTCTCGTGGCCGGTGCCAGCGAGGCGGTCCGCCTCCCGTTCCCGGTCGCCACGGACCAGCTCCGCCAGCTCAAGCTCGACAACACGGGTCCGCTCGATTGCGTCCGCTCCGGGTTCGGGTTCGAGCCGCAGCCGATGGAGGGTGGCCTGGCCCACCTGCGGCGCAGGATCCGGGACCAGGAGCCCGCCGCGGTCTGACGCGCCGCCGCGGTCTGACGCGCCGCCGCCGCCTCCGGCAACGCGGTCCGACACGCCGCCGTCCCAGGCAACGCGGTCCGGTGCCGGACCCGCTACCCTCGGCCTCGTGACCGTCCTCGGAGTCCTCCGTGCGCTCTTCGTCCGCCTGGCCTGGCTGGCCGTGGCGGTGCTGATCGCCCTCGGGGCCGCCGGTGCTGTCGCCGCGATGCAGCACACGCCCGGCAGCCCGAGCCGCGCCGAGCTGACCTGGGCCGGCGACCAGGCGGCCGAGCCTGCGCTCGACGCCGCTGCCACCGAGCTGCAGGTGCTGGCCGACCAGGTGGACGCGCTCAGCTCCACGGCGCGCCAGTCCCTCTCGGCGGTCGTCTCGGGCGACCCGAGCTCGCTCCAGGACCTCATCGTCAAGGGCACGGCCGAGCTGGCCAGCGTCGACGTTCAGGCGCGACAGGTCGGGACCGCGCTTGGCGCCGTGCCCGCGATGAACTCGGATCCCGGGCTGGTCCTCGCCGACGACGTGCGCCAACGCTACGACGTGCTGGCGGCGACCGCCGGGCTGACCGCCGGCCTGGAGGGCAACTGGGCCGCCTTCACGGGCCGGGCGCTCGACGCAGCGACCCTCACCGGCCTCCTGACGCGTCACGACCAGGAGACCGCCGACGCCACGAGACAGGGCTCGGCGGCGCACTACAAGGCAGCGCTGGCGCTCCTCGACAAGTCGGATGCGACGATCGCCGAGGCCCGGGCGCTCGCCGCCCGGCTCGGCACGACCTCGGATACGTCCACGCTGACCACGTGGCTGGACCGGAACGCCGCCTATGACGCCGCGGTCCGGAACCTCTACCAGTCGATGATCGACGCCAAGGGCCGCGTCACGAGCAAGGTGCGGGCCGCGTTCGCCGCCGAGACTCAGGCCCGCGCCAACCTCCCGGGGGACACCCGCGGCCTGGTGGTGATCATGGCCGAGGTGGCCCAGGGGGGGCTCAACCAGGCGGTGATCTCCATCGAGAAGGTGCGCGGCTCGCTGGCGGCGGCAATCGAGGCCCAGGCGACGCTGAAGGCCCCTCCACCGCCCCCGGAGTAGGCCCGGAGCGGGGCGGCAGGACGCGCAGGCGGGCCCGGAGCGGCCGCCCGGCGGCGCTACACTCTCCGCAACGCCATCCAGAAGCACCTGCTCGCCGCCGCACGCCCCGGCGCGCCGCGAGGTTCCGGAGGATTCTTCCCGTGCAGATTCGTGTCGTCACCGGCCAGCCCTGGGAGGCCGCCGCCGACCTCCTCGTGGTCCCCGTCGTCGGGGAGCCGTCATTCACCGGCGAGCTGGACGAGCTCGATCGCCGCAGCGGCGGCGAGCTCCGCGCCCTGGCGGCCTTCGGCGAGCTGCGGTCCAAGCGCTACGGCACGGCCCTGGCGGCCCCTGGCGACCTGCGGGCAAAGCGGGTCCTGGCCGTGTCCGGTGGCGACGCCGATACCTTCGACCGCGAGACTGCGCGCCGGCTGGCCTCGGCGGCGCTGCGCCGGCTGGTCAACCGCGACGTGCGATCCATGGCCGTCTGGCTGGCGCCGATCACCGCCGGCCTCGGTGGTGACCAGGCGCTCGCGGCGGAGCTCGTGGCGCGCGGCGTGGTCGAGGGTGGCTTCGAGCCCAAGACGATCTACCGCGAGGACACCGACGCGGCGCCGCCCGTCCTCGATGAGCTGGTCCTGGTCGTGGCGGGCGCGGCCGGTGACGCAGAGCGTGGTGCCGAGCGCGGCCGGATCATCGGCGAGGGCGCGAACATGGCCCGCCGCCTGTCCAACCGCGCGGCCAACGACGTGTCCCCGCAGGTCCTCGCGGACGAGGCGCGTGCCATCGCCGAGGCGCACGGGCTGTCGATCGACGTCATCGACGAGAAGCGCGCGGCCGAGCTCGGCATGGGCATGTTCCTCGCCGTCGGCCAGGGCAGTGACAACCCGCCGCGGATGATCGTCCTGCGCTCGGGCGACGCCGGCGAGAAGGACGCGCTCGGGCGTCACCTTGCAATGGTCGGCAAGGGGGTCTGCTTCGACTCCGGCGGCATCAGCATCAAGTCTGCCGACCGGATGGAAGAGATGAAGATGGACAAGATCGGTGCGTGCACCGTGATCGCGGCCATCGCAACCGTCTCCCGCCTGGCGCCCGGGCTGCCGCTGCTCGCGGTTGCGCCGGCGGTCGAGAACATGCCCGGTGGGCACGCGTCGCGGCCGGGCGACATCGTGAAGGCGCTCAACGGCAAGTGGGTCGACCTCATCAACACCGATGCCGAGGGCCGCCTCATCCTCGGGGACGCGATGACCTACGCCGAGCAGCTGGGCGCCACGCACCTCGTGGACGTCGCCACCCTGACCGGGGCTGTCGGCCGGGCCATCGGCAACCTCGTCACCGGCGTCTTCGCCACGCCCGACCCGTGGTGGGAGGAGCTCAGCGCGGCCGCCGAGCGTGCCGGCGAGCGCTACTGGCGCTTCCCGCTCGTCCAGGACTACCTGCCCGAGATGGACAGCTGGTACGCGGACTTCCAGAACACCGGCACGAACGACGGCTCGCTCGTCAAGAGCGGCCTCTTCCTGGAGCAGTTCCGGACCGTGCCGTGGGCGCATCTCGACATCGGCGGCACCGGGTACTTCCGGAAGCTGTGCCCGTACGCGACGCGCGGGGCCACGGGCGTCACCCACGCCACGCTCGTGGAGCTTGCGCTCGCGGGAGCGGCACGGGGCTGACCGGCAGAAGGCAGCCCAGCCCCAGCGACCCGTAACATCCGGCCGTGCTGACGCCGATCGCCATCCTGCTCGGGATCCTGGGGGCCGCCTGGGGGTTCGTCGCCGACCGGATCGGTGCTCGCTGGCCCGCCCACGACGACGGCAGCGTGCGTTCGATCGACTGGCGGACGCCCGTCGCCGTGGTCACCGGGGCGCTGGCGCTGGGCGGCCTGACGGCGCGCTTCGCCGAGCCGGTCCCGGCGGCGGTCTTCGGTGCCTACCTCGTGGCGCTCGTCCTGTTGCTCGCGACGGACCTCGACCAGCGCCTGCTGCCGGACGTGATCACGCTGCCGGCCATCCCGCTCGCGATCGTCTTCGACCTGCTCCGCCTGAACCCGCTGGTGCCGCCGGGCGTTCTCCCGATCGCCATCGTCGTGGCGATCGCGGTGCCCGGCCTGATGTACCTGATCTCGATCCCGTTCGGCGCCGGCGCGTTCGGCCAGGGCGACGTCAAGCTGCTGGTGTCGGTGGGCCTGCTCGCCG
>DATCGK010000593.1:0-2335 GCA_036508975.1 Candidatus Limnocylindrales bacterium | reverse complement strand
CCCAGCCCCGGACCCAGGTGGTGCGAGCCACCGTCGATGTGCCCGTCCTGACCCAGGTCACGGCCGACATGGTCGAGCTTGTCCGGGTGAGCCCGGTGGGCGTGCCGCCGAATGCGGCTCGGTCACTGGACGCTGTGGTCGGGCAGTACGCGTCCCTGCCGATCCTCGCGGGCCAGGACGTGGATGCCCGCGCGCTCGAGGCCATTCCCGGATCCCAGGCGTTCGGGTTCGGCGCGCCGCTTGGTCCAGGCGAGGCCGCGTTCGCCCTGCCCGTCACGGCGGACCAGGCCGTGGGTGGGGCGCTGACGCCAGGTGCGCACGTCGACGTGATCGCCGTCCCGAACGACGCGAAGCAGGCCGGCGGCGCTGCCACTGGCGCGACCGCCTCGGTGACTCTCGGCCTGGGGCTCACGATCCTCGCGCTCCGGTCGACCGAGGGCCGGGACCTCATCGCCGACCCCGCGACATCGTCCACCGGTGCGATCCCGCCCAAGCTCGGATCCGTGGTGGTCGCGATCCCAGCGGCGAGGCTTCCGGAGTTCGCGACCGCGGCACTGACGTCGACCTTCTATCTCGGCCTTGAGCCAGGGGCACCGAGTCCCTCGGCTGGACCATGAGGGACCGCCGCCTCGCGGGCCTGACCTGCCGCGAGCAGGTCGCCTACGGCGTAAGGTCTGGTGCGCGACATACGGACGGGAGGGAGCGGGCATCGACCAGTTGCTGCGGTGGGGCCTGAACGCACTGCTGCTCGCGAGCGTCGCGTTGGTCCCGTGCGCGGTGGTTTGGGTTGGACTCGTGTTGTGGCGGACCCGGGCCGTGGGCCGCACCGCCGCCTTGCGATCAGCCAACCTCGATGTGGCGCTCCTGGGGTCGCTTGCGATCATCGCCGTCGTCGGACTGCGTCCGGGACTGGGACTTGACCCTGGTTCCGAGCAGTGGAACTGGGTGCCGTTCAGGGATCTCGTCCGATCATTTGATGGACCCGGGTGGGGCGTGCAGCTTGCGGCAGCAAATCTCGCCGGAAACGCCCTGCTCTTCCTGCCGCTGGGATTGTGCCTCGGCCTGCGGTTTCCGCGGACCAGGGCCTGGCTGCTGCTCATCGTTGTCGCAGCGGTCTCGATCGGCGTGGAGATTGGCCAGGCCCTCACCGCGACAGGACGGCTGTCGGACGTGACCGACATCCTGATGAACATGACGGGCGGCCTGATCGGTGTCGCGGTCGCCGGGAACGTGACGAGACTTACGCCCTGTGAATGAAACACGTGCCGACCTTGACGCCTGATCTGGCCGAGCGCAGCATCCCGCCAGGAGCGGATTGGCACACACGTGGAAGGGGAGCAGATGGTGCGCGATCGTGATCCGGGGGCCGGTGCCGTCCTGTCGCCCGGCGTGAAGCGCGGTGTGGTTGCGGCGTCCTTCATCGGCCTCGTGGCGGTCGTCTCGTATCTCGGGTCGCCGAACAACGGCCATGACGCCGGGACCGCCCTGGGCATGACCCTCGCAGTGGCGGCGGTGATCGTCGCGCTGCTCGCCGCCCGGTGGGTCGCGGTGCGTTCCGCGCGGTGAGGCGGCGGGCACGCCGGACGCGGCGGCCCGCTACACGCGCCCCATCAGGTAGCCGAACGCGGCGACCTCCAGCCAGGCCCGCGCGCTCTCCTCGGTGCCCTCGTAGCAGCGCGACAGACGGCGCCACCGGCCGAGCTGAGCAAACGCGTGCTCGACCTTGTAGAGGGGCGCGAGCGGGGTAAAGCCAATCGCCCCCTTTGAGGGAGCCTTGATCTCGAGCTTGACCCCCTTGCGCGCGACCAGCGCCGCGAGCCCCTTGTAGCCCGCGCTCGACGAACTGATCCGCCGTCATACTCTTCATCTCGCCCGCGGCCTCAACGCCTGACGACTCAACTGCGTTGACAACGACCGGCACGCACGCCACCGCTGCTGACATCACCCCGCCGCCCCGCGAGGGCGAGGCCAAGCGCCGGGCCGCTCGACCGGGTATACCGGGGCCGTCCACCGCAACCCGCCGCCGCTGCCGGAGGGCGAGAAGACTCCGAGACGGCGGCGCACCAAGACGACCGCCGGGGGTTCTCCGACCGCCGGCGACTGCCCGGACGGTCGGGTTCCGACCCTCGTCGCACGAGCGGTGCTTGACCCCGCCGTCGGCAGACGCAGACTGCGACCATGAGCAGCCGACATCGCTACCTGTGGTTCCTGCCGTGGGTCCTCGCCTTGGTCGGCCTCGCGGTTCCGATGGTTGGCAGCGGGTTCATCGGCTGGCCCTTCGATGTGGGCTGGCTCGTGCTGCTGCTGCTCATCTGGTGGGTTCGACCGCTTGGCG
>DATCGK010000592.1:0-8068 GCA_036508975.1 Candidatus Limnocylindrales bacterium | reverse complement strand
GTCGCCTACACGGGGTACCTCAACGGCAAGCACGCCGCGGCGCTCCGCGCGGCCGGCGGCACGAAGCTCTACGACTACGACTACAGCTACAACGGCTTCGCCGCGAAGCTCACCGCGGCCCAGGCGAACAAGATCGCCAGGCAGGCGGGCGTCGTAGCGGTATCGCCGGACCAGGTCCAGACCATGGACACGTCATCCACCTGGAAATTCCTCGAGCTCAACGCCCCTGGCGGGCTGTGGGATCAGCTCGGCGGCGTGGGCAAGGCCGGCGAGGGGATCATCATCGGCGACATCGACTCGGGCATCTGGCCCGAGAGCCTCAGCTTCTCCGACCGGACCCTCAACGGCGTGCCGAGCTCCAGCCCTAGCGCGAAGCGGGTCTACCAGCAGATTCCCGGCTGGCACGGCAAGTGCGCCCCGGGCGAAGCCTTCAAGGCGACGATGTGCAACCAGAAGCTGATCGGCGCGCAGTGGTTCAACGCGAGCCAGGGCGGCAACGCCGGCATCGACAAGAACAAGCCCTGGGAGTTCAACTCGGCTCGCGACTACAACGGTCACGGGACCCACACGGCCTCCACGGCCGGCGGCAACTACAAGACGCCGACCACCGGGCCGGCGGCGGCCTTCGGCTCGATCAGCGGCATGGCGCCGCGGGCGCGGATCGCGATGTACAAGGCGCTGTGGTCGACGCAGGACGGCTCGACAGCCAGCGGCTCCAACTCGGACCTCGTGGCCGCCATCGACACGGCCGTCCATGACGGCGTGGACGTCATCAACTACTCGATCAGCGGCACTTTGACCGACTTCGCCGACCCGGTCGAGATCTCGTTCCTGTACGCGGCCGGCGCCGGGATCTTCGTCGCCGAGTCCGCCGGGAACAGCGGCCCGGACGCCTCGACCGTTGCGCACCCCTCCCCGTGGACGACCACGGTCGCCGCCGGGACGCACAACCGAAGCATCAGCGGCTCCGTCACCCTCGGTAACAACGTTACCTACAGCGGCGCCTCTCTTGCGGCAGCCCCGGTCACCGCGCCCCTCATCGACTCGACGGCAGCCGGCATGGCCAGCGCCGACCCCAACCTGGTTCGGCAGTGCTTCTCCGGCGGCGTGCTGGATCCGGCGGCCGTCAAGGGCAAGATCGTCGTGTGCGAGCGCGGCGGCGCAGTTCCCAACAACGCCCGAGTGGACAAGAGTCTCGCCGTCCTGCAGGCAGGCGGGGTCGGCATGGTCCTCGTGAACGTGAGCGCCAGCGGCTCCCTCAACGCTGACTTCCACTCCGTCCCGACGGTCCACCTCCCGTCCACCGATCGTGGGGCCGTTGAAACCTACGCGGCCGGGGCCGAAGCCACGGCAACCATCAACAAGGCCGTTTTCGACTACTCCACGCCGGCCCCGTACACCGCATCCTTCTCGTCCCGCGGCCCGCTCCTCGCGGGCGGCGGCGACCTGCTCAAGCCGGATGTCATCGCCCCAGGCCAGGACATCGTGGCCGCTGTGGCCCCGCCAGGGAACGGCGGTCTCAACTTCAACATCTACAGCGGCACGTCCATGTCCAGCCCGCATGTGGCCGGCATTGCGGCGCTGCTCAAGGACCTGCATCCCAGCTGGACGCCGATGATGATCAAGTCGGCGCTCATGACCAGCGCATCTGACGTCCTCGATGGGCTGAACACGGACCCGGCCGTCATCTTCAGCCAGGGTGCCGGTCACGTGAAGCCGAACAGCGCGGCCGATCCGGGCCTCGTGTACAACGCCGGTTGGAACGACTGGCTGGCCTTCCTGTGCGGCACGACCGCGGCAGTGGGTCCGTCGACCTGCACGTCGCTCACGACCGCGGGCTACTCCACCGACCCCAGCAACTACAACGGCGCCTCGATCGCCATCGGCAGCCTCGCCGGCGTCAAGACCGTGACCCGCAAGGTCACCAATGTGGGCGGCGCGACGGCCACGTACACGGCGTCGTACACCGGCATGGACGGGTTCACGGTCGACATCGAGCCCGCCACGCTCACGCTCAACCCGAACCAGACGAAGAGCTTCACGGTCAAGTTCACGCGGACGACCGCAGAACTCAACACGTACACCGGCGGCCAGCTCACCTGGACCGGCGGCACGCACCATGCCCGCATCCCGCTGGTCGTCAAGCCGGTCGCCCTCGCGGCACCGAGCGAGGTTAGCGGCACCGGTGCGGCAATCACCTATCCCGTGACCTTCGGCTACAGCGGGCCGTTCACGGCGGACGCTCGCGGGCTGATCCCCGCGGCGACGTTCACCGGCTCGGTGACCACCGATCCATCCGGGAACTTCCAGCCGGTCGCCAGCGACTTCGCAAAGAGCTTCGACGTCGTCGTCCCGGCCGGGACGACCTACGCGCGGTTCTCGCTGTTCAACTCGACCACATCGCCGGCCAGCGACCTCGACCTGTACGTGTACCGGGGCACCACGCTCGTCGGGTCAAGCGGCGGCGGCTCCGCGGACGAGGAGGTCGACCTCCTCGACCCGGCGGACGCGACGTACACGGTCTGGGTCCACGGCTACGCGACCGGGAACCCATCCACGTTCACCCTGTTCGCGTGGGCGCTCGGCTCCGCGGCCGCCGGCAACATGACCGTCACCGCGCCGCCCACCGCGACGCTCGGGACCACCGGCGCGATCAACCTGACGTTCAAGGACCTTACGGCCGGGACGAAGTACCTCGGCTCTGTCGTCTATGGCGGCTCCACTGGGATGCCCAACCCGACGATCGTCCGCGTCGACCGGTAGCCACCCGCGGCCCAACGGGCCGTTCGTCCGACTCGCTTCGAAGGCCCCCGGCACCGCCGGGGGCCTTCGTTCGCCCGGCGGGCACGGCCTCGCTCGCCCCGTGCGGCGGTCCCGGGCCGGTAGACTGCCGGGGTCGTGCTGCCGTTCATCCCGCTCTTCGCCGTCCTCCAGTTCACGTTCTCGCCGATCGTCACGATCGCCGGGCTGGATGTGCGCCTGGACACGATGGCCCTGGCCGTCGTGATCCTCGCCTGCCTCATCGTGGCGGCGCGGATCGCCCGCAGGGCGCCCGTGGATCTCGATCGCTCCGTGGACGCTACGGATCCGGAGTACGGCGAGCCGAACCACCTGCGCCGCGACGACCTGCTGTACGTGACCGTGGCCGCGGTGCCCGGGGCGGTCATCGGCGGGCGCGTTGGCTACGCGCTGGTCCACCTCGACTACTACCAGGCGAACTCGTCCGCCCTGCTGGACATCAGCCAGGGCAGCCTCTCGCTCTCGCTGGCCGTGGTGGGCGGCTTCCTCACCGCGTCGATCGTCGCCGCGCTTCTCGGGGCGCCGGTCGGGCGCTGGCTTCACGCCATCGTCCTGTCGCTGCTGCTGGCGCTCGCGGGCGGGAAGCTGGCGATGGCGCTGGGCGGGAGCGGGCAGGGCGTCCCATGGACTGGGGACTGGGCGACCGCCTACCTGGGCCCGGGGCCGTGGGGCTCGCTGGTGCCGGCCATCCCGTCGTACCCGTCGCAGGTACTCGAGGCCCTCGCAACGCTGGGCGTGCTGCTCGTCATGGCGTGCCTGCTGGCCGTCGGCCTGTTCGCGCGTCGCACGGGCGCCGCGTTCCTGCTGGGGATTGCGTTGTGGGCCGCGGCACGGGCGGCCGTGGCCTCCACCTGGCGCGACCCGATGGTCGTCGACCCGTTCGGGATCCCACTGCGGATGGAGCAGGTGATCTGTCTCGCGATCGCGGCGGTCTCGCTCGTCCTGGCGGCCGCGGTCACCGCCGTGGACGTGGCCCGACGGCGACGTCGCCGCACCGCATCGGCGGGCGGCGCAGGGGAGCCGGGTGGCGGCGCCAGTGGCCCGGCTCCGGGTGGCGGCGACGGCGGCCAGGTCCCGGGTGGCGGCGCAGACGGCGAGCCCAGCTGGCCCGACTCGGAGGATCGCCCCTTCATCTGACGGGCGCGTGGTCGCCCGCCGACCCGGACGCTCCAACCCGCCCGGCTGCCGGGACCCGCTAGATCGTGGAGGCCAGGATCCCGGCGATCTCCTCGTCCGTGAGCACGATCGGGTTCGTGCGCATCGAGCTGCCACGCGAGTCCGCGACGATCGCCGGGATGGCCGCCTCCCCGATGCCGAAGGCGCGCAGCCGCTGCACCCCGAGGAGCGCCGTCCATTCGCTGAGCGTCACGACGAGCCCGGCACGCGCCTCGGCCCCGCCCGTCGCTTCCGGCAGGCCACCCAGCAGGCGCCCCAGCCGCGCGTAGCGCTCGAGCACGGGCGAGCCGGGGTCGCGTTCCACGAGCGCACCGATGTTCGTCGCCGTGACCGCCGCCAGCGTCGCCCCGCAGGCGGCCCCGTGCGGCACCGGGAACTGGGCACCAAGCGGAGATGCCAGCCCGTGCACGGCACCCAGCCCCGCGTGCGCCAGGCAGATGCCGGACAGCAGGGCCGCATAGGCCATGCGCGACCGCGCGTCCGCGGAGCCCGGCCCGTCCGGGTCCGCGTGCCACGCTAGCAGGCCGTCGCGGGCCGCCTCCAGCCCCGAGAGCGCCAGGGCGTCGGTCAGCGGACCGGCTCGCAGCGAGGTGTACGCCTCCAGCAGCTGGGTGAGCGCGTCCATCCCGTTGGTCGTGATCCGGTCGCGGCCATTGCCGGCCAGCAGGTCCGGGTCCACCACGGCGTCGGCCGCCACGAGCCGTTCGTCGCGGAACGAGCGCTTGTACCCCGCCGGTCCACGCTGGCTGATCACCGCGTTGCGCGTCGCCTCGCTGCCGGTGCCCGCCGTGGTCGGTACCGCGACGAGCGGCACCGATGGGCCGCCGTACGGACGCATCCCGGGGAGCCCCTCCAGGTGCTCCACGACGCTGGCACCGGTGCGCAGCAGCCCGGCGATCGCCTTGGCCGCGTCCAGGACGGAACCGCCGCCAACGCCCAGGACGACGTCCGCCCCCGTGGCCAGGTTCGCCGCCACTGCCGCGTCCACGACCGCCGGCGACGGCTCGTCCGTGATCGCGACCTCGCCCGCCACGGCGACCCCGGCCGAGGCCAGCCCCGCCAGCAGCTCATCGCGCCGCCCGGACGCCGCCAGCGACCTGCCGCCGGTCACCAGCAGAACCCGCCGCCCGTGGCCCGCCACGACCGCTGGCACGCTGGCGAACCCGCCCGATCCGAACGTGATCCGGGGCAATCTCCCCAGCGTGAACGACGCGGGCACCGTTGTCAGCCTGCCGCCGTCTCGGGGAAGAGGCCGTGGTAGCGGACCCCATAGCGTGGCTCCGCGAACCAGTCGGCGGTCGCCTCGCGCCAGGCGTCGTAGTGCGGCGTGACCTTGTGAGCCTTCGCCGCGGCTTCGTCCACGTACCACTCGTAGATGACGAAGCGGTTGGGATCCTCGACGGACCGGATCACGTCGAAGCGGACGTTGCCGGGCTCCCGGATGGAGGCCTCGTGATTTGCCCGCGTTGCGTCGATGAAGTCGTCGGCGTGGTCGGGCTTGACGTGGCAATGGACGAGGGTGACGAACACGGCCTTCTCCCTGTGGCGGCTGGTGAACCGGCCCCGAATCTATGCCGTCCGGCCGGCCAGTATCGTGCGATATGGATCGCCTGGGCCCCGGCCGGGACGCGGGACGGGACCAGATACCCCCGTCCGGCACTGTCCGCGTCGGGACGCACGCCCGAGGCTGACAGCGACTCGTGCGTCTGCCCCGAAGGAGCGTCCATGGCCCGCCAGTTCGTCGTCCAGCTCGAGAACAACCCTGGTGAGCTCACGCACATCGTCAGGGCCTTCGCCGCCCGAGGGGTCAAGATCCATCACGTCGCCTGTGTTGGCACCGGCCGCCTCCAGTGCATGTTCCTGACCACGACGGACGATGACGATGCGGCGCGCGGCGTCCTCAAGGGCCTCGGTCACGAGTTCATCGAGGGCGAGCCGATCATGGTCGAGATCCCGGACGAGCCCGGCGCCCTCGCCGAGGTCAGCGGGAAGCTGGCAGAGGCCGGCGTGATGGTGACCGGCGTGATCCAGGCCGGCACCAGGCCGGGCGTCACCGAGTGGGCGTTCTGCGTCGACGACGAGCCGAAGGCGCGCGAGGCCCTGGGGCTGAAGATCGAGAACTGCGTCGGCTGCTCGTCGTAGCAGGCGGCGACGATAACCCGCTACCCGCGCTGACGCCGTGTGCGGATCCGGGCCCGCGATCAGGCGAGGCGCGCGTAGTCCGCGAGGCCGCGCTTGACGAACTTCCCGTGGCCCTTGCGGCCGGTGAACTCGCCGTTCCGGACGACGACCGAGCCGCGGCTCATCACCACGTCCGAGGCACCCTGGATCTCCCAGCCCTCGTAGCAGCTGTAGTCCACGTCCATGTGGTGCGTCGCGGCGCTGATCGTCCGCTTGCGGTTCGGATCGTAGATCACGATGTCCGCGTCGCTGCCGACGGCGATGGCACCCTTCCGCGGGTACATCCCGAACATCTTGGCCGGCGTCGTGGACACGATCTCCACCCAGCGCTCCTTGCTGATCCGGCCGCCGACCACGCCGCCGTTGAAGACCAGGTCGACGCGATCCTCGACGCCCGGCAGCCCGTTGGGGATCTTCCGGAAGTCGCCGAGACCCAGGTCCTTCTGGCCGTGGAAGTCAAACGGGCAGTGGT
The DNA here is from genome assembly GCA_036508975.1 of Candidatus Limnocylindrales bacterium. GTDB lineage: Bacteria > Chloroflexota > Limnocylindria > Limnocylindrales > CSP1-4 > CAIXZV01. The sequence goes on along the minus strand of DATCGK010000592.1, from coordinate 1,440 downwards.
CGGTGGACACGATCTGCAGGTCGTTCGTCCGGAGGCCGTTCCACAGCTCGTCCCAGTTCGGGTTCTTCTCCCGGAGCGGCGGCGAGCACACGAACTTGGCGCCGTTGAACCCGTTCCCCAGGTCATCGAGCGACAGGAACATGTACTGCGGGCAGGTCTCCGCGAAGGTCATCGCGCCCCGGTTGCGGGCCTCGCGCACCTGGTTGAGCGCGTCGACGACGGACAGGTGGACGATGTAGACCGGCACGCCGGCCGCCTCCGCAAGGCAGATGACGCGACCCGTTGCCTCGCCCTCGAGCACCGGGTAGCGCGCGACGCCGTGGTAGTACGGATCGGTCTTGCCCTCGGCGACGAGCTGGGCCGCGACGATGTCGATGACCGGGCCGTTCTCGGCGTGCGTCATGATCAGCCCGCCGTTCTTCCGTGTCTGCTGCATCGCCCGGAAGATGTGGTCGTCGGGGCTGTAGAACACGCCCGGGTAGGCGGTGAACAGCTTGAAGTCCGGCACGCCCTCCTCGGCGACCAGCTGGTCCATCTCGGCCAGCGTGTCGTCGTTGACGTCGCTCATGATCATGTGGAGGCCGTAGTCGGTGACGGCGTTGCCCTCGGCCAGCGCGTGCCAGGCGTCGAGGCCCGCGCGCAGCGACTGGCCCTTGGACTGCACCGCGAAGTCGACGATCGAGGTGGTGCCACCGAAGGCGGCCGCCCGCGTGCCGGTCTCGAAGTCATCCTTCGCGAACGTGCCGCCAAACGGCAGTTTCATGTGCGTGTGGGCGTCGATGCCGCCGGGGATGACGTACTTCCCGGCGGCGTCGATCACCTCATCCGCCGTGACGCCCGCGGCCGCCAGGTCGGTGCCGATCTGGGCGATCAACTCGCCGTCGACCAGGACGTCCCCGGGGTACGAGCCGTCGGCGGTGACGATCGTGCCGTTGCTGATCAGCGTGCGCATTGGCTGCTCCTCGCGCTCGAAACCCTCCGGCCACGGCCGGCTCGGGGACGCTCCACGTGGGAACATCGTAGCGAGGTGTCACTCACGGCGCGTGGTCTGGTAGCGGAGGACGGCAACCAGGTACAGGGTCATCAGCGCTGCGAGACGCAGCGGGTCCCGGTACGCGGCGTAGAACAGGAGCGGGTAGGTGCCGGCGCCCACGGCGATGGCAACGGTCCGGCCACTGCGGCCGGCGAGCCGGGCCACGCCCGCCACGGCGAGGGCCAGCAGCGCGCCGATCACGCCGGCAGGTGGCGCCAGCGCGAATGCCGCGCCCGCGAACACCACCACCCCCGGTCCGCCCGGGATGCGTCCGAATGCCGGCCAGCAGGCGCCGGCGAGCGCCCCGAGGCCGGCCGCCCAGCCCGCTCCCCAGGACCAGGTCACGGTGGCCAGCGCCACCGGCAGCACGCCCTTCGAGAGATCCGCGGTGAACGCGAGCAGCCCCC
>DATCGK010000591.1:0-2517 GCA_036508975.1 Candidatus Limnocylindrales bacterium | reverse complement strand
CCTGACTGGGTGGATCGGCACGCACGACCTTGCCCTCGCCGGGCCGCCCCGCGAGGTGTACCTGAGCCCGCCGGACACGCCGCCGTCGCAGATCAGGACGATCATCGAGTTCCCCGTCGCCACGGTGGCCGCGCCCGTCACCTGACGGGGCGTGCCGGGGTCCGCGGAGTCTCGCCCGGCCCGCCTCCTGGCGCGGCGCATCCTTCGCGATTGGCCGCTCGCGACCGGCCGGCGAAGGCCTGCTCCGAGGCTAGACCTTCACCTGCTCCAGCAGCTTCACCAGGTACCGCGACCGCATCTGCTGGGTCGCCAGGACCTGTTTCGTGGGCGGCAGCCGGAGGATCACGCCCAGCACCGCCGCCATCGCGCGATGGCTGAACAGCGCCCGGTTGTCGAAGATGCAGTCCTGGAGCTTGCCCCGCTCGATCGCCATCAGGACGGTCCGGTGGAGCGTGTCGACGGGCGTGATCACGCGCTCGGGGTGCGGCTCCAGCCACAGGCCATCCGTAGGGCAGACCCCGGTGCAGACGCCGCAGCCAAGGCAGAGGTCGACGTCAACCTCCGCCCGCCGCTTCCGGGGCTTGTGGGGATCGTTGGCCGAGACCACCGTCATCGCCTCCACGGGGCAGGCGTCCACGCACTTCGCGCAGCCGTTGCAGGCGGCCGCGTCCACGTGCGGGAGGAAGTTGGTGGTATGGACCGGGTTCAGCCGCCCGAAGCGCCGCGCCGCGATCATCGCCTCGCAGCAGCAGCCGCAGCAGTTGCAGATGAACGCCACGTCGCGCTGCACGTTCTCGCCGAACTGGACGAGCCTGTTCGCGTGCGCCTCCGCCAGCAGGTCAATGCCCTCCGCGGCGTCCACGCGCCGCGCGTACCCGTGGCGGATGAGCGAGTCGGCCGTCCCGCCGAACGTCATGCAGATGTTCATGGGCGCCTTGCAGGCCCTGCCGACGTGCTCCGCCTTGTGGCGGCAGTAGCAGACGCCCACGCCCATGTGCTCGGACGTCTGGATGACCTCGCTGGCCCGTTCGTGGTCCAGGACGTGGAGGGCACCGTCGTCGTTGGGCATGGCGGCCGGCTCAGCTTTCGGCTTCGCGCCGGGGCGGGCATCGGCCAGCGCCGGCTCGTTCACGAAGACGCGCCCAAGCTGGGTCTCGCCGTTCGTGAACAGCGCGAGGATGAAGTCGTCCTCGACGGTGATGTACTGGTGGAACAGTTCGGCGAGGAGCTGCTGGTCGATGTCGTCGCGGACCCGCATCATCGAGAACTCGAAGAAGCCGGCCATGGGCGGCGGCAGCGCGTAGAGCGTGCCGTTGGGGCCCTCGACGTCGATCAGGATCGCCCGCGCGGCGAGCGCGTCCAGGACGTTCCGCGCCTCGGTCTCGCGCATGCCCCACAGGCGCGCGGCCCTGCGGGCGGTGAACGGGCGGATCGGAAGCTGGGCCACCAGGCCCGCCTCGCGCTCGCGGAACAGCATCGCGAGGATGCGGTAGAGGAGCTCGGACGGCGGGGCGCCCTGCGGGAAGCGGTTCAGCCGGTCGCTCAACGCCCCGTAGGCGCCGCGTGACGTGGCATGGGCCATGGCCAACCTCTCGCTGCACGTACTGTGCGGCGATGCTGGCGCGCCAACCCTTTCACGGCTAGGGGGATTCAGGCACCCGGCGACGGGGCCGTCGGTCACGGCCGAGGGGTCTTCGGGCCCGGCGGATCACCCCTCCGGGGTCATTCCCCGGAGACGCGGCTAGTAGCGACGACGGCTGGTCGTCTCTTCCTTCTTGGGCTTCGGCTCGCGGCCCGGGCGGGGCGGCCGCGGGAGGGTGCCAGGGGCCATGTCCGGCTGCGGGGCGATCGGCCCACGCTCGCGGACGGCGCGGACGGCGGCCGCGAACTCGGCCGCGACGGACGCCGGGATGCTGCCTTCCCAGGCTCGCTGGACCTCGACCATCCGGGCCGACTCTGCCGTGCGCCGCTCGCGCTCGGCCTTTGAATGCTTGGTCATCATGCCTCGCTTCGGTTCCGCCCCGAGACTTGGGGCGTCGCGTGATCGTACGCGGGTTCGCCCGATGACGCGAGCGGGCACCCGGCACAACTGCGCGGGACCGTCCCGGAGCGGGCTGGCACCAGACCGTGGGCGGCCAGCGGGGTGTGGGCTATGCTCACGCCCTCGGTGCACGAGCCGTCACCTCCCCACCTCCCGCCGAGCCCCGCACCGCCCGTCCGGACCGGCGCGTCGATCACCCCAGAGAGGCCCGCCGTGACCGCTTCACCCGCCTCGATCAAACTCCCGCCACGCTCCCCGGGCTGCTCGAGGAGGCCCTCGCGAGGGGCGGGACCGGCCCGTTCCTGGGCGTCCGCACCTCGACCACGCGTGAGGCGTCGCTGACCCTGTCGGCGTTCGGCGATGCGGTCGAGAACGCCGCGGCCAGGCTGGTGGCCGCCCTGGAGCCGCGGTCGCGGGTCATGGTCCAGGGAGCGCCCGGTCCCGGCTTCGCCGCTGCCCTGTTCGAGGCCGCGCGG
>DATCGK010000590.1:0-10169 GCA_036508975.1 Candidatus Limnocylindrales bacterium | reverse complement strand
GCTCGACCCGCTCGAGGATCCCCCCGATCGGGATCGCCGCGTACCAGACGTCGAGCGCCCGCATGCCCGCGTACCGCCGAATCCACGTGCGGTACGCGCGGCCCACCAGCTCGGCCATGTCACGGGCGGTCGTCTCGCCGTAGCCGTTGGCCCGCGAGGCCACCACGAAGCTGGCGGCGAGACGCTTGACGTCCCACTCCCAGGGGCCCGGATGGGTCTCGTCGAAGTCGTTCAGGTCGAAGACCAGCCGTCGCTCGGGGCTGGCGAAGACGCCAAAGTTCGCGAGATGGGCATCGCCGCAGAGCTGGACGGTGGAGCCCATGGTCGGGGTGGTCGCCAGGTCTCCCGCCATGACCACGGCCGAGCCCCGGTAGAAGGCAAAGGGTGATTCGATCATCCGCCCGATGCGGATGGGCACCAGGTCCGCCAGGCGGCCCTCGTTGGACGCGATGACGGTGTCGACGGGATCGATCCGATCCGCCGGCGCCGTCCACACTCCGTGGCTGCGGCGGGGCGTCTGCCTGCGCAGCTCGCGTCCACGCACCAGGGAAGCCGCCGCCAGGCTGTCCGGTGGCATGGTGGCAGAGGGAGCGATGAGCATCGCGGTCTCCTATGCGTCCGCTTCGAGATACGCCAGCACCGCCAGCACGCGCCGGTGGTCGCCCCGCGAATCGGGCAGCTCGAGCTTGCTCATGATGCTCGTGATGTGCTTCTCCGCTGCGCCCTCGGTGACGCTCAGCGCCTCGGCGATCCCGGAGTTGGTGCGGCCCTCGGCCATCGCCGCCAGGACCTCGTGCTCGCGGGGCGTCAGATCTGCCAGCCGGTCGTCGCGCCGGCGGCGGACCATCAGCTGCGCGACGACCTCCGGGTCCAGCGCGGTCCCGCCCGCGGCCACCCGGCGCAGCGCCTCCATGAACTCGCGGACGTCGGCCACGCGGTCCTTGAGCAGGTAGCCGACCCCGCCGGCACGGTCCGCGAGCAGCTCCGTCGCGTACTGGCGCTCGACGTACTGGCTCAGGACGAGCACGGGTGAGCCGGGCACGAGCCTGCGGGCCTCGATCGCGGCGCGCAGTCCCTCGTCCCGCTGGGTCGGGGGCATCCGCACGTCCACCACCGAGACATCCGGGCGATGCTCCACCACCGCGGCGACCAGCGATGGCCCGTCACCGACGCGCGCGACCACCTCGCCGCCTGACTCCTCGATCAGGTGTGCGAGGCCTTCCCGGAGCAGGACGGAGTCGTCGGCGATGACGACCCGGAGGGGCGGGCGGCTCACGTCCCGATCATGCCCGAAACGGGCGCCCCGGACCCGGCCACGGTGCACGGATAGTGGGGGTAGCCCCACCCCGAAGACGCCCGCTGCCCGGCTGGGCTGCGCGGCCGCGTGCCACCACCATCGTGTGCACACCGCGGCTCATGGCGGGATCACGAATGGTAGGGTCGGCGCGATGGCGGCACACCTGGCTCCGGAGGCACCCGACGAGGGGTACGGCGCGTTCGACGCGATCCGCGACTTCGCCTGGTCGCCGTTCTCGCTGAAGACCTGGCGGGCCGTCCTCGCGGTCGGGCTGGGTCTGTTCGTCTCCGTCGCCGCGATCAGCGTCCTGAGCACGCTGTTCTCGATCGGCGGCTCGCTGCTGTTCCTGATCATCGGGATCCCGTTCATCGGCCTGGGCATCGAGGCCGCCCTGATCTTCGCCCGCGTCGAGCGGTGGCGCATGTCCATGGTCGACGCTCGCCCGCTGATGCCGCACCCGTACCGCTCGTTCGACGCCGATCCGCGCGCCCCGTGGGGCCCATGGGTCCGCCAGTGGGCCGAGGCCGAGTTCCTGGACGGCAACCGGTGGCTGGATGTCCTTTACGTCCTGGTCGCCCTGCCGCTCACGATCATCGAGTTCACCGTCGCGGTGACGCTGTGGTCGATCTCCGCCGGGCTGATGCTGGCCCCGGTCGTGCTGTTCACGGTCCGGGCCTCGGGCCTCCGGATCCCCATCAGACCGGATCTGCCGGTTGACGTCGGCGTCGTCACGGCGGTCATGTTCGTCGTCGGTCTCGTGCTCGTTCCGGTCGCGGCCTCGACGACCCGCGGGCTCATCGTGCTCCACCGGGCCGTCGTCCAGGGGATGCTCTGCGTCGATCCGGCCGATGCGCTGCGCCGGGACGTGGAGCGGCTGCGCGACACGCGCTCGGCCGCCCTGGAGGTGGAGGCGAGCGAGCTCCGGCGGATCGAACGAGACCTGCACGATGGGGCCCAGCAGCGTCTGGTGATGCTGGCAATGGACCTCGGCCTTGCCGAGGAGCGCATGGACACGGACCCGGCTGCCGCGAAGCGGCTGGTCGCCGACGCCCGGGAGCAGGCGCGCCAGGCGCTGGCCGAACTGCGCGAGGTCGTCCGCGGCGTGGCGCCGTCGATCCTGGTGGACCGCGGGCTCGTCGCCGCGCTGGGGGCCGTGGCCGGCCGGTGTCCGGTCCCGACCTACGTGGACAGCTCGCTGGACCCGGGGGCGCGACTCCCGCACGCAGTGGAGCGCGCCGCGTACTACGTCGTGGCGGAGGCGCTGGCCAACGTCGCCAAGCACAGCAACGCCACCAGGTGCAGCGTGTTCCTGCGGGCGAGTGGCGGCTGGCTCTTCGTGGAGGTCCGCGACGACGGTGTCGGGGGCGCGGCGCTGACGCCCGGTGGCGGGCTGGCGGGGCTCCGGGACCGCGTCCAGGCACTGGACGGCACGCTCCAGGTCGTCAGCCCCGCCGGTGGCCCGACCAGCCTCCGGATCGCGATCCCGGTGGCCGGACGTGCCGGCGGGCCGGGGACGGTACCGGCTGCCTGATCAGTCCGGATCCCGAACGGTGTGTCTAGATCTCCTTGACCAACATCCCGACCAGCAGGATCACCGTGGCCCCGGCCAGGGCGAGCACGCCGACCTGGTCCGGCAGCAGCGTCCCCTACGTCCCGAGCAGCCCGACGAGCATCAGGACGAGCGCGACGATGATCGTGCGCGCGGTGGGGGCGTAGTTCGTGCGTCGCATCGTCAGATCCCCGGCAGCAGCGAGCCCGCGACCATCAGGCAGCCCGAGGCGAAGAGCCCCAGGTACCCCATCTCGCGGTTCATCGTCAGGCCGATCCCAGACAGGACATCCGCCACCGGGGCCAGCACGGGGATCAACCCGTCAACGGGCCAGGCGTAGATGAACCCGATCACGGCGAGTGCAACCGCCAGGCCGACCGTGACCAGCCGCGGCGGGTTTGGATGGAGCTTCATGGCGCGAGTATGTCAAACCGGAACGGCCTGGGAGAACTGGAGCCGGTACAGGTGGGCGTACAGGCCCCCGAGGGCCATGAGCTCGTCATGGGTGCCCAGCTCGACGAGCCAGCCGTCGTCGAGGACGGCGATCCGGTGGGCGGCGCGGATCGTGGACAGGCGGTGGGCCACGATGATCGTGGTCCGGCCGACCTTGAGCCGGTCGAGCGCCTCCTGGACCAACCGCTCCGACTCGTTGTCGAGCGAGCTGGTCGCCGGAGGGCTACTCGAGCGGGCCGCCGGCGACGAACCGCTCCATGAGCGCCGTGTAGCCGGGCAGCCCGCGCTCGTACCCGATGGCCCAGAACCCGACGCCCGCGAACCCGTTCGCGTTGGCCAGGGCCATCTTCGGCGCGAGCGTCGCCGGGGAGTCCACGTAGACCGCGGTCCAGGAGATGTCGCCAGGCGTGGCCGTCGGGCTCGCCGAGGATCTCCCGGGCAGGACCGTCGCGGCCGGTGAGGGGAAGCCGGCTGACACCGTGGGGCCCGGCGACGGCGGGCCGGTGCTCCCGTCGGATCCGAACAGGTAGACCTCCACCATCTCCTGCGGATCGCGGAGCGGCACGATGGTGGGGTCGGCGAGGACATCCAGGTGGCGTCGCAGGATCCACGCCTCCCCCGGGCCGGTCTCGGGGGCACCCACCGCGGGTCCCGCCACCGGCCAGGTCATTCCGTACAGAGGCAGCCCCAGCAGGGTCCGCTCCGGAGGCACCCCCGCGGCCGCATAGAGGCCGATCGACCAGGCCAGGTCGCGGTCGCCGTCCGACCTGTCGAGGGGCGACGTCGCCCCCGGGGAGGAGCCCGCCACGTTATAGCCGTACCCCATCAGGAAGACCCGGTCGGCACCGGCGACGACGGCCGCCGCCGCCATCGTGGCGCCCAGCCCGCCCGCGGTGGTGGCGACGGTCACCCGGTCCCCGGGGTCCGCGGCCACCACCGCCTCCCGGAGTCGCCGGACGAACGAGCCGTACTCCGCCACGGACAGCGGATCGATCCCTTCGATGTCCACGCAGATCCCGTCCAGACCGAGGTCGCCGGCCAGGGCGACGAGAGAGGCGATCGTGGCGTCCTGACGGGCCTCGTTCGCGAACAGCGCCCGGTTGCGTGCCTCGCCGAAGCTCGTGAACACGAGCTCCACGCGGACGCCCCGCTGGTGCGCCTCGCGGATGATCCGGGCGCCCGGGTCCCCGGTGATCCGCTTGTAGCCGGTCTGCCCGGTGTTGAGCGAGCCCTTGGCCGTGTCGGTCACGCTGAACAACGCGAGCGTCGTGAGCGGAGTCTTCGCCAGGTGGTCGGCGATCGTGGCGTCCATTTCCCAGTACGGCAGGAAGCCGTACAGCTCGTGGCCGGGTGCCGGGCGGGGCGTCGCGACCGGTCCCGCGGACGCGGTGGCTCCATCCGTGACCTCCGGGGCCAACGTGCCGTCCGCCGGCGAAGACGCCGGTGCCGGCCCCCACGCACCGAGGACTGACACGCCCAACGAGAGGACGAGCAGGGTGCCCGCGGAAGCCCCGCGGCGGGTCATGGATCTCACCGGACCAGCCTGACGCAGCCGGCAGCCCCGGTCAAACACCTCTCCCCGCAAGGTTGCGGAATCTTCGCCCCCCCTCCCTTGAACTGTGGCGGATGGCGCGTCATCCTGCCCGAGTACCGAAGGAGGTGCTCGATGAGCTTGCTTCAGCTCGAGCGCGAAGAGCGGACCGATGCGACCGCATCTGGCGCCCTGGAACGGAGAGCCCTCGCTCTCTGGCCAAGGCTTGACCCCGCAGCCCTCCGCCGCTGCCGACACGATCCACGCCGGATCACAGCGCTCGTCGCCCGCCGCACCGCGATGCCGCCGGAAGCCATCTTCCAGGTGCTGACGATGCCTGCAGTGGCAGACGACGATATCGGAACCTGGTTCGGCTGATCCCCCGCTGATCTCCGGACGCTCCCGTCCCGGCCCGAGTCCCTACAATCGCCGGGATGCCGCCGCCGCCCCCGCTTACGACTTCCGCCGCTGAGTCCGCGCTGCCTGCTGCCCCGCGCCCGTCCGCGGGCAGCAACCGCCGGCACCTGGCGATCGTGCTGTGCGTGGCCCTCGTCGCGCTCGGGGCGGACCTCGTGGCCGCCTGGATGTCGGGCAGCCTTGCACTGGTCGCGGACGCCGCTCACCGCGTCACCGACGTCATCGGGATCTCCATCGCCTTCGCGGCCGCCACGATCGCCGCCCGACCGGCCACGCATGACAGGTCGTTCGGGTTCGCCCGGGCGGAGGTCATCGCGGCCTGCATCAACGCCGGGCTGCTGGTCGCGCTCGGCGTGTTCATCGCCTACGAGGCCGTGCTCCGCCTCATGGAGCCCGAGACACCCGAGCCGGGCCCGATGATCGTCGCCGCGGTGATCGGCCTCATCGGCTCCGGCACCGCTGCGCTTGTCCTGCGCAGCGAGCACTCGGGGTTCGCGGCCCGTGGCGCCTTCCTGGACGTGCTCGGCGACGCCATCGGCTCGGTTGCCGCGATCGTCGCCGGACTCCTGGTCATCTTCACCGGCTGGTCGCTCGCCGATCCCCTGGCGTCGTTGGCGGTCGTCTTCCTGGTGGTGCCTCGTGCACTGCTCCTCCTGCGCGACGCGACATTCGTCCTGATGGAGTCGGTGCCCCCGGGGCTCTCCCTCTCGGCAATCCGTGAGCGGATCCTGGCGGTGCCGGGCGTCGCCGCCGTGCACGACCTTCACGCCTGGCAGATCACCGCCGGGTTGCCGATCCTCACGGCGCACGTGGCCGCCGCGGACGGCGCCGATCCCTACGCAATCCTGCATGCCGTGGACGCCTGCCTGGCGGCGGATTTCGACGTGGCCCACAGCACGATCCAGGTCGAGCACCTCTCACGCCCACTGGAGGCGGACGCCCACGCCTGACCGCCGGGCTCAGCTGACCTCGGGGCGCGCCTGACCGCCGGGCTCAGCTGACCGTCGGGCTCAGCCCGCGATCGCCGCCAGCAGCATGGCCGCGCCGTCCGGCGCCGCGAACGATGCCTGCGTCCCGGGCCGCGTGACGCTGTCGGCCGCGAACGCGCAGCCCAGCCGGGCTGCATCCACCGCGCCCCAGCCCAGGGCCAGGCCGACCGAGAACGCGCCCACGAACGCGTCGCCGGCGCCCGTGGTGTCGACTGCCTCGACCGGTGGCGCCGCGACCCTCGTGACGTCGCCGCCGAGCGGGAGCACGGCAACCCCACGCTTCCCGAGCGTCACGACGAGCGAGACGCCGAGCCGCGCCGACAGCCCGACGATCAGCCCGTCCTCCGCGCCGGCACCACCGTCAAGCGTCCCGCCGCCGATGAGCGCGAACTCGTGCTCATTGGGAACGAGCCAGTCCGTGGCCGCGACGAGACCCGGGATGATCTCCGCCGCCGGGGCCGGGTTGAGCACCGTGATCGCGCCGGACGCCCGTGCGGCCGCGAACGCGGCGGCCGTGACGGCCTGGGGGATCTCGAACTGGCCCACCACCACCGCCGGCCGGACGATCTCCACAGCCTCGACCGCCAGGCCCGCGGGCACGTGGAGGTTCGCCCCGGGCACGATGATGATCCGGTTCATCCCCGCGCCATCCACCCAGATCGGAGCCACGCCCGACGAGCCGGGCACGTGGCGCACGTACGTGGCGTCCACGCCCTGGGCCTCGAGGTTGGCGATCGTCTCGCCGCCGTAGCCATCGTCACCGACGGTGTTGACCATCGCCACGCGCGCGCCGAACCGTGCCGCGGCGACGGCCTGGTTCGCACCCTTGCCGCCGAACCCGGACCGGAACCCGGTCCCCACCAGCGTCTCACCCGCCTCCGGCAGGCGGTCGGCATAGGCGATCAGGTCGATCATCGTGCTGCCGACGACGAGGATGCTTGGCAGGGACACGGTTCACTCCAGGCTGGGTGGCGGATGCGCCGTCCATGGTGGCGTCGCGGCTCGCATGCTGCACGCCGGACCGGCGCCGGGGTCAGCCGCGGGCCAGTGCCCGCAGACCGGAGGTCATGACCACCACGAACACGACGGCGGCGCCGACGACGATGGCGACCGCGACCTCGGGCGGCAGGACGACGGTGGAAGCCTGGCCGGCCCCCCAGCGCGTGAGCGCCACCACGGTCCCCGCGATGGTCACCGGGAGCGCCACCGCGGTCGCCACCAGGTCCACGCGCCGGAGGTCAACGCGCCGGTACGACGTCCGTGGTCCCGCGCCCAGGCCACGTGCCTCGAGGCTGAGGACGAGCGTGGTGAGGCGGTCGAAGGAGCCGGCGACGACGGGTACCAGCGTGGGCACGAGGGCGCCGATGCCGGTCGCCCGCAGGCCACGCGAGCGTTGCGCCTGGAGCACGGTACGCAGTTCCTCGAGGAGCTGGGGGATGAGCTGCAGCGACAGCATCGCCATCAGCGAGAGCTCGTACGGGAGCCGCAGCCGGCGCAGGACCGCGAACAGGTCCGAAGGATGAGTCGTGGCCAGCATCGCGACCCCGACCGTCTCCATCGCGAGCAGCCGGGCGACCAGCGCGAGCGCGTGCGACAGGCCCTCCGCGTAGAGCGTCAGCGGGCCGATGCTTGCCACCGGCGTGCAGGCGGGCCGGCAGGCGACCGGGGCGAGCGTCTGCAGGACGATCACCGAGGCCGCGACGGGCGCCAGGGCAATCAGGGTCCGCACGGCCGCCCGGCCGACCCCCGCTGACAGGGCGAGGAGATACCCCAGGACCGCGATGGCCACCAGGACTGCCGGCTCGTAGGTTGCGAGCACCACGACCACGGCCCCGGCGAGCCAGGCGAGCTTGGGCAGCGGGCTGGCCCGGTGGAGCCAGGAGTGGCCCGGCACGTAGGCCAGCAGGCCGTGCGGGTCCGTCGCCGTCATTGCATCTCTCCGCCGGATCCTCGCGCCGCCGCGAGCTCCTCCGCGAGCTCCTCGACGGCGAGGACGACGGGGCGGCCGCGAAGCCGAGGCAGCGCGAGGCCGAGACGCGTGACCTGCGGCGCCAGGAGGCCGGCCGCCTCCAGCATGGCGGCATCCGCGAACACCGACCGGGGTGTCCCGGCCGCCACCACCCGGCCGGCCGCCATGACCACCACCCGGTCAGCGATGGCCGCCAGCAGCCGCATGTCGTGGGAGATGCAGGCCACCGCCACACCCTCGGCCCGCAGGTCGCGCACGATGTCCGCGACAACGGCGGCCGCGTCCTGGTCCTGGCCCGTCGTGGGCTCGTCCAGGACCAGCACCCGCGGCTCCATCGTGAGGACCGACGCGATCGCCACGTGCCGCCGGCGCGGCGCCGGGAGCTCGAACGGCGACACCGCCATGACGTCCTGCAGGCCCAGGCGCGCCGCCGCACGGGCCACGCGGCCCTGCACCTCCACCTTCGAACAGCCAAGGTTCCTCGGGCCGAACGCCAGCTCCTCGGCCACCGTCCTCGCGAACAGCTGCGCGCGGGGGTGCTGGAACACCAGCCCGACCGTCCTCGCAAGCTCATGGACCTCGTGGCGGCGCGTGTCGAGGCCATCCACCACGATCGACCCCGTCACCGGGCGCAGGAGCCCGTTGCACAGGCGGGCCAGCGTGGACTTGCCTGCCCCGTTGGCGCCGGCGATCCCGATGACGTCGCCCGCGGCGACGTCCAGGCTGACCCCGTCGACCGCCACCACACCCCCGGGGTACCGGTAGGTCGCCCGCCGGAGGACGAGGACCGGTCCCTCGCCGCTCACCTGATCCCCGCCAGCCAGCGGAGCCCGCCCTCGAACGTCACGGGCAGGGGTTCCCCGGCCCGGCCGTTCAGCGTGACGGCCACCGCCGTCACGTCCGGCACCCGGACCCCGGCGGCGCGCATGGCGGAGACGTCGCCGAAGACGGCCGCCGGGGTGCCAGACGCGACGAGCCTGCCATCGTGGAGCACGAGGATCCGGTCGGCGCGCTCGGCCAGGAGCTCCACGTCGTGCTCGGCCACGATGATCGCCGTCCCGTCCCGTGCCGCCACGTCCGCGAGGAGGTCGAAGACCGCGGCGCGGGATAGCGGGTCGAGCCCGGACGTGGGCTCGTCCAGGACCAGCACCGGCGGGCGAAGCGCGAGCGCGCAGGCAAGCACCAGGCGCTGCTGCTCCCCTCCCGACAGGCTCAATGGCGGGCGCTCCAGCATGCCGGCCAAACCTACCCGCGCGAGGACGTCGTCCACCCTCGCGACCATCTCCGACCAGGGGACAGCCATCGACTCCAGGCCCAGGGCCACCTCCTCCCCGACCGTGCCCTGGCTGAGCTGCGCGTCGGGCTCGTCGAGGACGACCCCCACCACGCACGCCATCAGCCGGACCGACGTGCGCAGGGCGTCCATGCCGCCAACGGTCACGGAGCCGGACACATCAGCCGGGACCAGCTGCGGGACGATGCCGTTCAGGCACCGGCAGAGCGTGGACTTGCCGGCCCCATTCAGCCCGACCAGGCCCACGAGCTCACCGGGGACGAGATCGAAGCCGACGCCGTCCAGGGCGTCCGTCGCGGCCGAGGGATACCGCACGCGCAGGTCGCGGACGGACACGACGGGCGAGAGCGAAGCCACGGAGTCGATCGCCTGCGTGTCCCGGCCCGGGATCACGGCCACGCCTCAGGCAGGTGCCTGGAGGGCCACGACGACAATCGCGAGCCCCACGCCCACCAGGATCCCCACCAGGGCCACGACCAGGCGGCGGGTTCCCGGTTGCTCCGGGAGCACCGCACGCGCTGCCACCGCGGCGGGCAAGGCCCCGGTGAGCGCCAGGCCGACGTACGCGGAGATGATCTTGTCGGGGACGGACGACGCGACGCTGGACACCAGGGTTGCCCTCTCCAGCCCGAAGCTGGCGAGTGCGGCGGTGATCAGGTCCGAAGGATGC
>DATCGK010000589.1:0-4027 GCA_036508975.1 Candidatus Limnocylindrales bacterium | reverse complement strand
GGAACGCCTGGCAAGACCCAGCTCCGCGCGGTCCTGCTCTCGGTCGGTGCAGCGGACCAGAAGGACGCAAACCCCCCGCCGAAGCCGCTCGTCTGCGGCTGAGGGTCAGATCCAGTCGATCCGCCGCAGGAAGACGGCCGTGAGCGCGGCGCTCAGGACGATCAGGCCGGTCACCAGCCAGAACCCCGGAGCCTCCAGACCGCCGAGCGAAGCGCCCGCCTCGCTCATGCCGAAGACCCCGGCCATGGCGCCCATGCCGGCGAACACGACCGTCACGCCCGTGAGGCGCTTCATGATCGTGGACAGGTTGTTGTTGATCGTCGACAGGTAGACGTCCAGGGTGCCAGCCACCAGTTCGCGATCGTTGTCCAGCTCGTCCGTGACCCGGATCAGGTGGTCGTACACGTCGCGGAAGTAGATGATGTGCTCCGGGGTCACCAACCCAAGGTCCCGGTTGGTGAGCTGGTTGAAGATCTCGCGCGCCGGAGACATCGCGCGGCGCAGGCCCACCAGCTCGCGCTTGAGGGCGAACAGCCGCTCCAGCGTCCAGGGCGTGGGCTTGCGGATGACGTCGTCCTGGAGCGTGTCGATCTCGTCCTCGATCGCATCGAGCACCGGGAAGTACCCGTCCACGATGCCGTCCGTGATCCCGTACAGCAGGTAGTCCGGGCCGTGCTTCAGGAGGCGGCCGGGATCTCCGCGCATCTGGTCCAGCGTGAACGGGTCCCAGCCGGGCTCGTGGACCGACAGGAGGGACCGCGGCCCGAGGACCAGGTCCACCTCGATCTCCGTGACGGCGCCCTCGAAGGTGATCCAGAACATGACGATATGGATCGCCCCCTCGATCTCCTCGATCTTGGCCCGCTGGTTGCGCTCCGCGATGTCCTCGGCGATGAGCGGGTGCAGCTCCAGGAGCTCGGCAATGGGCGTGACCTGCACGTGGGACGGCGCGGTGACGTCCACCCAGACCATCGCCTCGGGGTCGGCGAGGACCTGCGCCAACTCGTGGCGGCCGGTGAAGGAGCGACCGGCGCCGGCAACCCATGCGAACCCGCGGATGAGCGGCTCCTCCGAGGTGTCCGGCGCACCCGCGACTCCGGGCGTGACTCCGGGAGTGGCGCCTGGCTCGGTGCCAACCGCGGGCCTGCCGGTAGCCGGAGACGCGCCGATGGCCGGAGACGAGCCGGTGGCCGGAGACGCGCCCGGCGCGACGGGTTCAGCGGGCATCGGCGGCATCGGGCCCGATTCGGGGACCTGGGACGGGTTCGGCGACTCCATCGGCTCCTGGCGCTCCATCGGGGATCGGGACCGGCTGCCCGGACCCGAGCATACGACGACGCCGGTCCAGCAGGAGTGCCGGCGGCACCGCGATGGCCGTCACGCCCGCGGCGACCAGGAAGATCCCGACCATGATCCGGGCCGCCTCACCGGCCGCCCAGGCCTCCAGCGCCTCCACCACCAGCGGATCCTTCAGCGGCCGCCCCCGGAGGGACTCCGGGACGTACTGCTGGTAGGCGTCCGGCGTGGCGTACACCTGGTCGTAGAGGCGGTCGATCGTGGTTGAGCCGTACGCGGTGAGGATCGCCAGCCCGACGGCCATGCCGATCATCCGGGCGACCGTGACGGTGGACGAGGCGATGCCATACGCCTCCGGCGACACCGCCTCCACCGCGGCCGTCGAGCGGGGCGTCACCGTCAGGCCGAACCCGGCCCCGAACAGCGCGAGCGCCGCCGCCGCGCTCGCGACGGACGTCTCCGGCGTCCAGCCCGCCATCATCAGCAGGCCGGCGATCGACGCCCCCAGGCCGACCAGCGTGACCAGCCGCAGTGAGAGCACCCGGACCGCGAACCCCGACAGCAGCGCCGCCACGGCCGTCGCCCCCGCCAGCGCCCCGAGCGCGACCCGCTGCTCATCCGGACCGCCGTAGAGGACGCGGTCCACGAACACCGCCGCCCCCACGATCGCGGTGGCCAGGCCGTAGCCGGTCAGCGCGGAGATCAGGGCGGCCGACGCGAAGGCTGCGTGCCGGAACAGCCGCGGATCGATGAACGGGTCCCGGACGCGCAGGCCACGGATCAGCGTGACGGGTCCCGCGACGGCGGCCAGGCCCGCGAGGACCAGCGCAATCGTCACGGGGTCCGACCCGCCGCCCGCGCCGGGTTCGCCGCGGCTGCCGAGGAGGGTCAGCGCCCCGAGCGATCCCACGAGGAAGACCGAGAAGAGGATGGCCCCCACGACGTCCACGCGGCCCGCGCGCCGCGGCGTCTCCCAGCCGCTGCTTGCCGCCCACGCGATGAGCAGGGCGGCGATCCCCACCGGCACGTTGACGTAGAAGACCCAGCGCCAGGCCGGCGCCAGCGCGTCCGCCAGGGGCGAGCCCGGTGCTACGCCGAGGCGCGCGAGTGCCACTTCCGGGTGCACCGCGTCGAGGATCGCGGCGCCCAGGAACGGGCCGGCCGCCATGCCCAGGAACGTGAGCGCGCCGATCACGCCCAGCGCGCGCGACCGGCCGGCGCCGGGGAACAGGTGCGATGCCGCGGACGTGGCGACCGGCACCAGGGCACCGCCGCCCGCCGCCTGCACCAGCCGGGCGAGGATCAGCAGCTCGAGCGTGGGCGCGGCGCCCGCCAGCATCGATCCCGCCGTGAACAGCACCAGCGCGGCGAGGAACAGCCGCCGATTGCCCCACAGGTCCGCCAGGCGGCCCGCCAGCGGCATCGTGACCACGTAGACGAGGAGATAGCCGTTGATGATCCACGACGCCTCACGGAGGCGCGTCCAGGTCGCCAGGTCCGTGACAATCGCCGGCAGGGCGACCGCCGTGATCATCAGCTCGAGCCCCGCGAGGAAGACGCCCGCCCCGAGGACGGCGAGGAGGGCGAGGGCGTCGCGACGCGGGAGCCGGTCCACGATCCGAGTGTAGGCGGTTGGCGCGAGCCGGCTCGGGGCCCATTGCCGCGGCGCGGCCCGGGGATCGGCCGTTGCCGGGCAGGCATCGGATCCGGGCCCCTACTGGCACCTCGTTGCCCGCCAGGCGACAAACGGACCCGTCAGGAACCCGGGGAGGGCCAGAGGTGTCGTGATGCTGCTGCTCAGGCAACGGGACGCCCGGAACCCGCCGATCCTGTTGCTTGCGAAGCAACGCGGGCTGCGGCCGTCGACACGCGGCGTGCCGGTAGTGTCTCAGTTTGAGATCGAGGCCCGTTGACGTTGCCCAAGCATCGGGCCAACATCTGGAAGTGCGAGGAAATCGCGGCGCTGCTCGATTTACTCGCGGCGGATCAGGCCTCAGGCTGGGCGTCGACGTCCACCCGAACGATGTGCTGCGGGCTGTCCGGCATCTCCCGCACCGCCGTGCGCAGGAAGTCCGGGAAGAGCGGGAGGTCCGGCAAAGCATCGACCGAGAACCAGCGCAGGACCAGGTCGTGGCCGCGTTCCACCGCGGCGTGGTCGCGCGTCAGGTCGAAGAACGGGCTGTTCTCGGGCAAGTCAATGGCGTAGTAGAAACCCAGTTCGTGGACCGGCCGGCCCTCCCTCAGGGTGACGTACTCCATCACCCACAGCAGCCGTTGGACCGTCACCTCCTGCCCGATCTCCCAGCGCATGGTTCGAACCAGCGCATCCGCGGTCAGCTCCAGCGGCAGCAGGCGCCCGCCGGGTAGCACCCAGAAGGCACCCGGGCCACACGTCAAACTGATGCACTACCGGCGTCCCGACGCACCGGCGTGCGGACTCCTTGACACGAACGCGGCACGCCAATAGGATCAACGTCCGTTGATATAAACCGCCGTTGATCCGACGGCGGCCATCGCCCCGCAACCAGGTCTTCAGCCGCACGTGTCTCCTTCGCCCGCCCGGTTCCGCAGCACGATCGCCGCCGCCGTCGACCAGCCCGACGACCTGCGCGAGCTGCGGCGATTCCACAAGGTCCTGGCGGACGTGAACCGCCTGCGCATCGTGCGCCGGCTCGCCGACGGCCCGGCGACCGTGACCGAGCTGATCGAGCACGTGGGCCTGTCGCAACCC
>DATCGK010000588.1:0-2562 GCA_036508975.1 Candidatus Limnocylindrales bacterium | reverse complement strand
CACGCCGGAGAAGGTCCGCGAGATCATGAAGGTCTCGCAGGAGCCGGTCTCGCTGGAGACCCCGATCGGCGAGGAGGAGGACTCCCACCTCGGCGACTTCATCGAGGACCGGAGCGCGCTGGCCCCGGCCGAGGCGGCGTCACACCAGCTGCTCAAGGAGCAGGTGGAGGCGGTGCTGGACTCGTTGACCGGCCGTGAGCGCCGAGTGCTCCAGCTCCGCTTCGGGCTGGAGGACGGCCGCGCCCGGACGCTCGAGGAGGTTGGCAAGGAGTTCAACGTCACCCGCGAGCGGATCCGCCAGATCGAGGCGAAGGCGCTGCGGAAGCTGCGCCACCCGTCCCGCTCCCGTAAGCTGAAGGACTACCTGGAATAGCACGATACGCGCACGCTGGCAGCGGATGTGGCATCATGTACGGACACCGCCGGACTGACGGTGTGGACGGCCCCCAGTAGACGCCGGAGGCCGCCCGGATCGCACGCCTAAGCAGGAGGCACGCGACGTGGCCGAGTCTACCAGTCGTCAACGTGGGCGCCACGGGGACGGGACGATCTACACGACGGCGGACGGCCGGCTCCGGGCCGCCGTCACCGTCCCGCACGCCCTCACCGGCGAGCTGGTCCGCCGCTACCTCTCCGGGCGAACCGACGCCGAGATCAAGCGCAAGCTGAAGGACGCCCGGGCGGAGCGCGCGACCGGCGGGCGGACGCCCACCGTGGCGATCTGGGGCGAGCGCTGGCTCGCGCTCGTGGCCCACCGCGTCCGGCCGTCCACCCTGAACGTCTACCGGGTCGCGATCCGGCGCCACGTCATCCCGGCACTCGGCCGCGTCGAGCTGGGCCGCCTCCGGCCCTCTGACGTCGAGATGATGACCTCGAGGATGATCGACGCCGGCTCGGCTCCGTCGACCGCGGCCCTGGCCCGTACCGTGTTCGTCGTCTGCCTCACGGACGCCGCCCGGGATGGGCTCATTGCCCGCAACGTCGCGCAGCTTGCGCGGGCACCGCGGACGGCCGAGCCGGTCCGGCGGGCGCTCACCGGCGACGAGGTACGGTCATTCCTGGCCGCCGTGGCGGACGATCCGCTCGGGCCGCTCGTCGCGCTCGGGATCGCGACCGGGCTCCGCCGTGGCGAGCTCCTGGCGCTGCGCTGGACGGACGTTGACGAGACGGCCGGGACGCTCACCGTGGCGCGGGCGCTGGCGCGCTCCGCCGCCGGCGGCTACGCGATCGCCGAGCCGAAGTCGCGACGGGCGCACCGGACGATCGCCCTGTCGGCCCTGGCCCGCGACGCCCTCCGCCGGCAGGCCGAGACGCAAGGCCGGGAGCGGGAGGCCGCGGGCACCGCCTGGCAGGATCGGGACGGGCTGATCTTCGCGGATCCCATCGGCCGGTTCTGTCACCCGGAGTCCGTCACGACGGCATGGCGGGCGCTGGTGCGCCGGACCGGGATCGGCCGGCTTCGGCTGCACGACCTTCGGCACACCTTCGCGACCCTGAGCCTGTCTGCCGGTGTCCCTGTCCGCGACGTGGCCGACGCGCTCGGGCACTCGAGCCCATCGATCACGCTCGACGTGTACGGCCAGTCCGTCACCGAAGGTCCGCGCTGCGTCGCCGACGCGATTGATCGGGCGCTGAACGGCGGTGCGTCGTGACCCGCGCGTCGCCCTGGCGGGCCGTCTCCTGGCGTGGCGAACCCGGCACGGTGGGCCCCTTCACGATCCTTCCGCCGACGAAGTACCGGGACCGCTATGGCGTCGGCGGCACGCTGCGCCACGTCGCCGACGGCCCGCCCACCGGCCGCCGCGGAAGCGTTCGCCGCCGAGTTCCCCGACGCCCCGCGAGCGATGGCCCCGAGCGTCGCTGCCTGACCCCGCCTCGCACCACGCCCCCGCGTCCGGTTCGCCGGCCGGGGGCTCTTTCCTTGCCCGCTAGGATGGCCCACGCGACCCGTGCAGCTGCACAGGCGCCCGCAAGCGTCACGAATGGCACTTGCCACCCGCCCCGGCGGGTGTAGGCTGCGCGAGCTGGACCCGCCCGCGGCCGGGATCCGCGCCGGCCGCCACGATCCCGTTCCAGGGGGTGCCGGCCAGTCGACGACCGGCCGTCCGGGGGCCGTTCGCCTCTCGTCAGCCCGCCGCGTCGCGGCTATCGTCAGCGTGCGGCGTGAGGTGCCGACGATGGTTGATACCAGCGCTGAACCAGGGGCAAGCCGATCCTGGCTCTGGGCCCTGTATGCGTGGGCCGTGGTGGTCGGGCCGCTCGCGTCCGTCCCCTTCTGGATCGCGGCAAACGGGTTCTTCGGGTCGGGCCAGATCGGGCCCGTGGCGTTGATCCCGGCGTGGCTGGCCCTCGGCCTCCCTCCCGCGATCGGGTGCTTCCTGGGCTGGCGGCTCCCGCTCGTGGAACGATCGCGCAACCGGATGCTCCTCGCGGTCGCGGCCCCCCTCGTGCTGCTGGGCTACCCCTACCTGTGGGTCGAGGCGGGCAACTACCTGGCGCTGCTGGGGCTCGCCGTCCTTTACGCCATCGGCCCCATCGTCCTCGGCCGGTTCTTCCGGCTCG
>DATCGK010000587.1:0-4624 GCA_036508975.1 Candidatus Limnocylindrales bacterium | reverse complement strand
TCGTTTCATGTGCACGTCCAGGGGAAGCGACTGCCCAAGCCCCAACCCGCCACGGCAATCTGCGCTTCGCCGGTCACCTTGGCGGCGTTGGTGAACATGAAACGCGCAACGACCGACACAAGGCCCACGGCGGTCTGCCGGTCCGCCGCATATCGCAGGTTCAACGCAGAGGCTGCACATGAAACGATCACGGCGCGACGCACCGGAGGCGGCGAGCGACGGCGATCATGGCGAGCGGCGACGGCACGCGTCGCCCGGCGGCCCGGTCCTTCTACACCGGCTCGCCCGGGGAGTGTGTATCTGCCCGGCACCGATCCCCTGGATACCACTCGCGTGAGTGGCAGGTGGGGATCCTGCGGTCGGTCGGCCAGCGGCGGGCGGCCGACGGTGGGGCGAACCGCGGTCGGCCGGCGGCCGGCGGCAGTACAGGTGGGCGGCTCAGGATGCCTCCGGCAACGCCTTCCGCGGTTCGGCGCCATACTCCCGCCGATGCGCCTCGAACTCACCAAGCGCGGGGACTACGCGGTCCGCGCGATGCTCGCCCTGACCCGTGGCTCCGGCAACGGGCTGCTGTCCGCGCGCCGGATCGCCGAAGCGGAGGACATCCCGGTCCGGTTCCTGCCGCAGGTCCTCGCGGACCTCCAGCACGCGGGCCTCGTGGAGGCCGCCGCGGGCCGCACCGGTGGCTACCGGCTGGCAAAGGATGCCGCGACCGTCAGTCTGCTCGACGTCATCGAGGCGGTCGAGGGCGATAGCCGGCGCCAGTCCTGTGTGCTGCGTGGCAGCCCGTGCGGCGTTGACGGGACCTGCGACGTTCATGATGTCTTCGTCGCCGGCCGGGAGGCGCTCCGCGGCACGTTCGCCCGGTCCACCCTCGCGGAGCTTGCCGTGCCGGCAGATGCGGCCGCACTCACCGGGATACCGCCCGGGATACCGCGCGGGATGTCGCCCGGGGAGCCGCGCCCACCCGCATGAAGGCTGGCCAGCCCTAGCCGGCCCGGCGAAGGGCCTTCGACGCGCGAGCGACTGCGGCCACGACGTCCGCCGCGATCCGGTTTCGCGCCGTTTCGGCATCGTCCGCTCCGTCCGCACCGTCCGCACCGGCCGCATCCGGGAAGCGGTAGGACGGGCCGTGGACGTGGATCGCCCCGATGACCTCGCCGTCCTCGTCGGCCAGGGCCGCCGCCACGGAGCTGATCCCCTCGGCGACCTCGTCGCGCGTCCAGGCGTATCCGTCCATACGGGCACGTCGGATCCGTTCCCGGATCATCACCGGGTCGGTCACCGTCGCGGGCGTGAACCGCTCCAGCGGTCCGGCCAGGATGCGGTCGATATCGGGCTCGTGCATGTGGGCGAGCATGACCAGGCCGGACGAGACCGCATGCATCGGCAGTCGGGTCCCGGTCCAGTCGCGGATCCCGACGGGGTTCTGGCTCTCCTCCTGGTCGACGTAGTGCACCAGGGACCCGTCGGGGATGGACAGACCGGCCGCCTCGCCCACCGCGCCGGCGAGCTCCACGAGGTGTGGCCGGGCCAGCGCGATGAGGCCGCGTGCCGGCCGGACGCCGGCGGCGAGGGTTGCCAGCCGGTCCCCGATCCGGTAGTCCGTGCCGTCCGGAAGCTGCTCCACCGCGCCTTCGGCCGCCAGCGAGGCCAGCAGGCGCGCAACGGTGCTCTTCGGGAGGTGGACGCGGTTGGCCACCTCCGTCACCCCGAGCGGCCCGTCGCCCAGCGCCCCGAGGACGGCGAAGGCCCGTTCGATGGATTGCACTCTGGACACTGGCGACTCCATGGTCTACGCTGCCGCGGTCTGCTGTTCCATGATACGGCACCGTTCCGCATCGTGGAACCCATGGACGTCGGCTGGTCATATCAGTCGACGGACAGACGAGAACGCCGCCGACCACCAACCGATGGGCGCCCCACCGTCGGAACCGGGCCGGGCCGCAGGAGTGGGCCGAACATGACCGACGAGCAGGAACTCGACCTCGACAGCCTGTCCGACGCGGAGCTCGTCGAGCAGATGCACGACGACCTGTACGACGGGATGGCCGACGAGGTCGTCACCGGGACACGAATCCTCCTCGGGCGCGGCTGGGGACCCGACCGGGTCCTGGCCGAGGCGCTCGTGGAGGGCATGCGGATCGTCGGCGTCGATTTCCGCGACGGGATCCTGTTCGTGCCGGAGGTCCTGCTCTCGGCCAACTCGATGAAGGCCGGCATGGGCGTGCTGCGGCCGCTCCTCGCAGAGACCGGCGCCAGGCCGATCGGCAAGGTGGTGCTGGGAACCGTGAAGGGCGACATCCACGACATCGGCAAGAACCTCGTCGGGATGATGCTCGAGGGAGCCGGGTTCGAGGTCGTCGACCTGGGCGTCAACACGGACGTGGACAAGTTCCTGGCCGCGCTCGAGGAGCACAAGCCCGACATCCTGGGCATGTCGGCGCTCCTGACGACCACCATGCCCTACATGAAGGTCGTCATCCAGGCGCTCAGGGACCGCGGGATCCGGGACGACTACACGGTCCTCGTCGGGGGCGCGCCGCTGAACGAGGAGTTCGGCCTCGCCGTCGGCGCCGATGCCTACTGCCGGGACGCGGCGGTGGCAGCCGAGACGGCGCGCGCGTTCATCGACAAGCGACGTGCCGCCCAGGCCTGATCACGTGGCCGGGTCGGATCGCCGCGCCTCCACGCTCGTCATCGGCTGCGGAGCCCTGGGCCGCGAGCTGGTGGAGCTCGTCGCCCGGGACGGGCTCGAGCACGTCGAGGTGCGCTGCCTGGCGGCGTCGCTCCACAACCGCCCGGAGCGCATCCCGGCGGCGGTCGAGGGCCTGGTCGTTGCGGCGCGGGGCCGCCACGAGCACATCTTCGTCGCGTACGGCGACTGCGGGACCGGCGGCGCGCTGGATCGCGTGCTGGCGAGACACGGGATCGAGCGATTGCCGGGTGCCCACTGCTACCAGGCCTACGCGGGCGTGGCCGCCTTCGACCGGATGGCCGAGGAGGAGCCCGGAACGTTCTACCTGACCGACTTCCTCGTCCGCAGCTTCGACCGCCTCGTCATCACCGGCCTCGGGATCGACCGGCACCCGGAGCTCCTGCCGCAGTACTTCGCCGGCTACCGGCGCGTCGTCTACCTGTCCCAGCGCGACGATCCCGCGCTCCTCGAGGCGGCGGAGCGGGCGGCAGAGAGGTTGGGCCTCGCCTTCGAGCACCGGCCCACCGACCTCGGCGAGCTCGAGACCTCGATCGCCCGCCTGGCGCAGGCTCCCGCCGCCGCCGAGGCGGCCTGACGTGGCCACCCTCACCGTCATCTCGTGGCGGGACATCCCCTCGCAGGTCATCGCCCGCGAGGGCCGGCAGACCGCGAAGGCGATGCTGGGCCTCCGGTTCCAGGTCGCCGTGGATCGCGCGGCCACCCAGGCCGGCCGGAAGGACATGGACACGTACCTCGCGGAGTGGCGGCGCACGGTGCGCCCCTGCGGCACGGACCTGGACGCGGAGGTTGCAGCCGAGGTCGCCCGCATCGAGGGGCAGTACACGAAGGCGCGGCTGGACGCGCTCACCGCCGCCCTCGGGTTCGCCGGCGAGGACCAGGAACGGCCGGACAGCAGCCCCGCCCACCTCACGACGGAGGAACCATGACCCGGACCGTGATCAGCTCGGCAACCCGCGAGGTGGTCATCGGGGGCGACCGCGCGTTCGTCATCATCGGCGAACGCATCAATCCCACCGGCCGCAAGCTGCTCGCGGAGGAGATGCGCGCCGGCGACTTCAGCCGGGTCGAGCGTGACGTGATCGCCCAGGTCGAGGCCGGGGCGCACATGCTGGACGTCAACGCCGGGATCCCGCTCGCGGACGAGCCCGCGATCATGGCCCACACGGTGCGCCTCGTGCAGTCGCTGACCGACCTCCCGCTCTCGCTGGACTCGTCCGTCGTCGAGGCCCTTGAGGCGGGCCTGGCCGCGTACCAGGGCAAGGCGCTGGTCAACTCCGTCACCGGCGAGGAGGAGCGGATGGAGCGCGTGCTGCCGCTGATCCGCAAGTACGGGGCGGCCGTCGTGGCGATCTCCAACGACGACACCGGCATCTCGACCGACCCGGACGTCCGCTTCGCCGTGGCCAGGCGGATCGTGGAGCGGGCGGCGGACCACGGGATCCCGCGCGAGGATGTCGTTGTGGACCCGCTGGTCATGCCGATCGGGGCCGTGCGCACCTCCGGCCTCCAAGTGTTCCGCCTCCTCAACCGGCTCCGCGACGAGCTGGGCGTCAACACCGTCTGCGGGGCGTCCAACGTGAGCTTCGGGCTGCCGCAGCGCGAGGGGATCAACGCCGCCTTCCTCGCGATGGCGATCTCGAACGGCCTGACCAGCGCGATCACGAACCCGCTGCTGTCCAACGTCCGCGAGACGATCATGGCCGTGGACGTGCTGATGGGCAACGACCCCGAGTGCGGCCGCTGGATCCGCGCCCACCGGGAACCCGCGGCGGAGGGCGAGGTCGGCCGCCGGGTCAACCGGCGCCGGCCGGCCGCGGTCAGCGGCGGCGCCTCCGCCCCGGCCGCGGGCTGAGCCCGGCCCGATGGCGGGATCGCCTGATCCCCTGGTCATCTTCACGCCCTCGG
>DATCGK010000586.1:0-21979 GCA_036508975.1 Candidatus Limnocylindrales bacterium | reverse complement strand
CGGTAGTCGCCGTGACCGTGGCCCTTCGTCGCCTGGAGGTAGTCACCCTGCGACGCGCCGATGCTGCCGAGGCCCGGGCCACCGCGCATCACGTTGACCAGCACCATGGGGAGCCGCGACCCCGCCATGTACGACATTGCCTCGGCCATCAGGCTGATGCCGGGGCTGGAGCTGGAGACGAGGACCCTCGCCCCAACTGCGGCAGCGCCGAGCGCCATGTTGATGGCAGCCAGCTCGCTCTCGGCCTGGACGTAGGTGCGGCCCTCCTCGGGCATGCGCCGCGCCATCCATTCCAGCAGCTCTGCCTGCGGGGTGATCGGGTAGCCGAAGTAGGCGTCGCACCCGGCCGCGATCGCAGCCTCGGCGATCGCCTCGTTGCCCTTCATCAGGACGCGGTCCTGGAGCGAGAACGCCTCGCCGCCGGTCCCGGGCGGCGAGGCGAGGACCCGGGGGCGCGCGTCGGCCCCCGGACGATCGAGGACGGTCACGGTCAGCCTTCCCTGGGTCGCGCGAAGATCGAGAGGGCTGCGTCCGGGCACATCCGTGCACACTTCGCGCAGCTGGTACAGGCGTCGGGGTTCACGAGCCTGACGGGGTGATGCCCCATCGCGTTGACCTGCCCGGTGTCAAGGGCCAGGGCACCCGGGGCGCAGGCGTCGATGCAGAGCTCGCAGCCCTTGCATCGCTCAACCGCCACGAGGACGGGACGGAAGGTCGGAGTGCCGTTCGGGGGACATCGAAGTGGGGCGTCGACGAACGGTGCGGACATGGCCATTCAGGCACCTCCAGGGCGAGGATGGCCCCGGGAAGAGCGGTCTGGCAGGGCCGAACCGTCGGATGCGGGCGGGCCGGAGTGCCCGACCGGGGCTTCCGACCGTCCTACTGGGGTAGCCGCCGGCGTTTCGGCCCGTCACCGGCCAGCTCGCGGACCCGCGCGACGAGCTCCTGCTCGGTCAGGCGCTCGGCCGGTGCCGCGTGGACGTGGCGGTGGCGGCCGAACCGCCGGTCATGCGCCCGAAGGCTCCGTTCCAGGCGCTCCCGGACCATCCCGGGCCCCACCACGAGCACGTCGCCGTCCGGTGGCAGCTGGTCGGCTACGTCCTCGACGAACTCGGCCAGCCGCATCCGACGCACCCGTTCGGCATCCTCCGGTGCGGACCCGCCCCCATGGCCGACGGTTGGATCCACCCGGTCGTGGCCGGTGGAGCGGTGGCGGCCGGGCACGTCGGAGCGGATGCGTTCGACAGTTGCCCGGTCGGCCCAGCGGACGATAATGGCCTCCTCGCTGTCGATCCAGACGAGGGTCGTGGCAGCCTCGCCGATGCGTACGTGCATCTCGACCTCCTCGTCAGCGGGACCAGGCCGGCTGGCCGTCGTCCTGGGCCAGGTCCGCCCACGCCACGCCTGATGCGCGCTCCCACGACTGCCGGTCCACGTGCACCGTGAAATGGTGGGTCCCAGCGGTGCCCAGGAGCCGGCGGGCCTTGGCGAGGTCGACGTGATCCGGGGCATCCACCACGAGCAGGACGTGGCGTCCATCGGCTGCCGCGACGCCGACAACCTTCGCGAACCGGCGGGGGTCCGTGTGCTCGGCGCGGGCCGTCGCCTCGGCGGTGTATGTCTCGGGATGCTCCCGCAGCTCGTATTCCACGCGGTGCCCCGCGAGCCAGTCGATGAGGCCGGCGTGAGGACCCGCGATCGTGCGGAGCTCGACGGCCATCTCGTGCCTCCTCTCGTGGCCGGATGTCGCGGGCCGGTTGCCCGGCAGGCTTCCGAGCCGGGACGGAATCTGCGCGCACGACGCGGCGAAGGCGAGAGGATTCCGGCGCGGGCAACGGGGGCGGATGGCCCGTCCCGACGGCCTGTCCAGACGTACTGCCGCGGGGGTGCCGAAGCTGGCGCCCCAGGATCAGCCTCGAATCCCGGGCCATCGGTCGCCGTCGCGACGGTCGGTCAGCCGGAGGGGCCATCCGGCCCGGCCGTTCCGAGACGCGTCCCCGGTTTGGCGGGCCGACGGCCCGTCCACGAGTGACTTCTGGCACTCATGCGCATCTGCGCATATGTCCATGATCCAGCTATGGACGAGATCACGATGCTGCAGGCCGAGGTCCTGAAGACCCTGGCGAACCCCCGCCGCCTGGAGATCATCCATCGCCTGGCCCAGGGCCCCTGCGAGGTCGGCCGGCTCGCCGAGGAGATCGGCGCCAGCCAGCCGAACATCTCGCAGCACCTCTCGGTCCTGCGCGCCGCCGGCATCGTTGACGCAGAACGCGACGGCCGCGAGGTTCGCTACCGACTGACGGATCCGGACGTCGTCGTCGCCTGCAGCATCATGCGCGGCGTTCTCCAGCGCCGCCTCACCCGCCTCGGCCGCCTGTCACATCTCGATCAGGCCGCCGCAGAGCTCATCGAGACCCAGTAGCCCCGGGAGGGCACCGCATGGACGAAACCATCAACCTCGTGCTGTTCTCGGGCACGGACGACAAGCTCCAGGCCGCCGCGGTGTTGACCGCCGGGGCCGCCGCCCTGGGCAAGCCAGTCAACGTCTTCCTCCAGTACTGGGCGCTCCGCAGCTTCACCAAGGCGGAGATCGGCGCCGACCACGGCCTTGCGGCCGAGGCGGGCGAGTCCGGTCGCGCCGCGGTCGATCAGCTCACCCGGGCGGGCCAGGCCAGCTGGGCCGAGACGCTGCGCCAGGCCAAGGAGCTGGGCGAGGTCGACATCCAGGCCTGCTCGCTGTCCATGGACCTGCTCCAGATCGAGGAGGAGGACCTGGACCCGCTCGTCGATGGCGTCGAGGGCGTGACCGCCTTCTACCTCAATGCCGGCGATGGCCGGATCGTCTTCATCTAGCGCTGATAGCGGCACTCATCGCCGCGAGGAAGGAGCACACCGATGACCCAAGTTGTCGACGTGACCGTCGATGCGCGCGGGCTGAACTGCCCGATGCCCATCGTCAAGACCGCGCAGGCCGCCAAGGGCCTCAGCTCGGGGCAGGTCCTGGAGGTCCTCGCCACCGATCCGGGGTCCGTCAAGGATTTCGCCGCGTGGTCCAAGTCGACCGGCAACGAGATGGTCGAGCAGACCGCTGACGGTGGTGTCTTCCGCTTCGTCATGCGCAAGAAGTAGGGATCGTTCGATGACTGTCGCAGAACTCCCCGTCACCCCCGTGACCCCCGTCACCCTGCCCGTGCCCGCGGTGGAGCACGAAGGGGAGACCAAGCCCCAGAGCCTCGCGTTCATCTGCTACAGCGGCGACCTCGAGAAGACCTGGGCCGGCATGATCCTCGCCTCCACCGCCGGCGCGATGGGGATGCCCACGAAAGTCTTCGTGACCTTCTGGGGCCTCCAGACGTTCGTCAAGGACGGCAGGCGCATCACCGGCGACAACTGGATGCAGAAGATGCTGTCCATGATGTCGCGACCCGGCATCGCGCACCGCAAGCTGTCGAAGATGAACTTCCTGGGCATGGGCCCGTGGATGATGCGCAAGCTCGCCAAGCAGTACAACGTCTCGAGCCCCAAGGAGCTCATGGAGATGGCGCAGGCCCTGGGGGTTGAGTTCATCCCCTGCCAGATGACGATGGACCTGTTCGGGATCAAGCGCGAGGACCTGATCGAGGGCATGGGCGAGCCCGTCGGGGCCGCGACCTACCTCGGTTTCGTCGCCGAGGGCGCCTCGCCGATCTTCATCTAGCGTCTGCCTCGCGGGCGACCGGACCGTCCCGCCCCTCGCCCGCGGTGTCCCGCACCGACCAGAGGAACACTTCGATGACCGAAACCCAGATCCCGACCGTCACCCGCACGCTTGACGCGCGCGGCAGCTTCTGCCCCGGCCCGCTCATGGAGCTGATCCGCGGCATGAAGGAGTCCGAGGTCGGCGACGTGCTCGCCGTCCTGTCCACCGACAAGGGCAGCAAGACCGACATCCCGAAGTGGATCGAGAAGGCCGGCCACAACCTGATCGGCGTCTTCGCCCGCGACGGCTACGACGAGATCATCGTCCAGAAGGTCCGGTAGGCGTCCCATGCAGCACGTCGTCGTCCTGGGCGGCGGGGTCGGGGGGACCCTCGCCGCCAACCTGATCGCCCGCAAGCTCAAGAGGCAGATCGCCGCCGGCGAGGCGAAGGTCACGGTCGTCGACGAGACCGGCAACCACGCCTACCAGCCCGGCTACATGTACATCGCGATGGGCCATGAGCGACCCGAGAAGCTCGTCCGCCCCGAGCGGAAGCTGCTCGACGGCAACGTGGAGCTGCTGGTCGACACGGTCGAGCGCATCGAGGCAGCCGGCCAGTCGGTCCAGCTCGCGTCCGGCACGCGCCTCGACTACGCGCAGCTGGTGATCGCCACCGGGTCCCGCATCATGCCGGAGGAGATCGAGCACTTCGACACCGAGGCCCACCACTTCTACACCGCCGAGGCCTCGGCCAGGCTCCGCACGGCGCTCGATGCGTTCACCGGCGGCAGGATCGTCATCGGTATCGCGGGCATCCCGTACAAGTGCCCGCCGGCGCCCCTGGAGGTGGCGTTCCTCATCGAGTCCGAGCTCCGGGAGCGGGGCCTCCGTGAGCAGACCGAGCTGACGTTCCTCTCGCCCATCAACCGTGCCTTCACCATCGAGAGCGTGTCCGACATGGCCACGCCGATCCTCGAGGAGAAGGGGATCCGGCTCGAGCTGCTGGCCGGCGTGGCCGGGATCGACGCCCAGCGCAAGGTGGTCATCACGGATGCGTTCGAGGAGCACCCCTACGACCTGCTCATCTGCGTGCCACCGCACAAGGGCGCCCAGGCCGTCATCGACTCCGGCCTCGCCCCGAAGTCCGGCTGGCTCCCGACCGACCGCAACTCCCTCCAGGTCAAGACCGTCGCGAAGCCGGCGCCCGGCCAGGCCGATGCCGACATCCCCCGTTTCGCGAACATCTTCGCCCTGGGGGACGCGACCGACCTGCCGCTGTCCAAGGCGGGCTCCACGGCCCACTTCGAGGCGCCGATCGTCGCCGAGCGCGTGGCCGCCGCCGTGCTGGGGCGCGAGCCCGAGGGCAAGGACGCGGGCTACACCGGCAAGGTCATGTGCTTCTTCGAGGTCGGTGACGGCAAGGGCACGCTCCTCCAGTTCGACTACGAGCACCCGCCCAAGCCGCCCAAGCCCAACCGGATGTGGCACCTGGGCAAGATCGTGTTCAACAAGACCTACTGGCACACGGTCCCGAGGGGGCGCATCTAGCCGCGCTCGCGTGCAGGACGCGGCGCGCGGCGGTTAGGACTTCTGTTTGGCGAGGCGGCCAGTTTCACCCCGCTACAATCGGGGCGTGACCACGTCCGCCGCCGCCCTTGCCCGATGACCGGGCGCGTCTTCCGCCGCTCCGCCTCGCCCAACCCGCCGGTGGCCGTCTCGGCGCACGGCTCCACCATCGTGGACACCGAGGGCCGCGAATACCTGGATGCAGCTGGCGGCGCCGTCGTGGTCAACGTGGGCCACGGCCGTGCGGAGATCGCCGCCGTCATCGCCGAGCAGGCGGGCCGCCTGTCGTACGCCCACGGGTCCGCGTTCACGACCCAGCCACTCGAGCAGTACGCCACGGAGGTCGGGCCTCACCTCCCGGTGGACGATCCCGCGATCTACCCGGTCTCTGGTGGGTCCGAGGCGATCGAGACCGCGCTCAAGCTGGCCCGCTCCATCCAGATCGCCCGCGGCGAGACCGGACGCTGGGGGGTGATCTCGCGCTGGAGCAGCTACCACGGCAACACGCTGGGGGCGCTCGACCTGTCCGGGCGCAAGCCGCTCCGCCGCCCGTACGAGGGCTGGCTGGGGCGCTTCGGCCACGTCAGCGCTGCGTACCCGTATCGCGGGGGCGAGCCCGGGTCCCAGTCGCTGGCGACCAGCGCGGAGCTGGCCGACGAGCTGGAGCGGGCGATCACGGCCGCCGGACCCGGCACCGTGGCTGCCTTCGTCGGCGAGCCGATCGTGGGGGCGTCGCTGGGTGCCGTGGAGCCACCAGAGGGCTACTGGCCGGCGATCGCGGAGGTGTGCCGGCGGCACGGCGTCCTGCTCATCGCGGACGAGGTCATGACCGGGTTCGGGCGCACCGGCGCTTGGTTCGCCATGGACCACTACGGGGTTCGGCCCGACCTCCTGGTCGCGGCCAAGGGCGCCACGTCAGGCTACTGGCCGTTCGGGTTCGTGGCGGCGGCGGGTGCCCTGGTGGACGAGGTGACGGCGGCCGGCGCGTTCGTCCACGGGTTCACCTACTCGCACCAGCCCGGGGCGGCGGCGGTTGCCCGGGAGGTGCTGCGGATTCTCGAGACGGAGTCGCTGGTCGAGGCCTCGGCCGTGAAGGGCGACCGGCTGCAGGTGCTGCTGAGGGACCGCCTGGGCGACCACCCGTCCGTCGGCGATATCCGCGGACGCGGGCTGATGGTTGGAGTGGAGCTGGTCCGTGACCGGATCACGAAGGCGCCCTACCCGCGGGGGGCAAAGCTGGTCGAGACGGTGCTCCGGATCGCCCGCGAGCGAGGCCTGCTGCTCTACTCCGGCACCGGGAACGCGAACGGGGTGGACGGCGACATCGTGCTGCTGGGCCCGCCGTTCGTGATCACGGACGGAGAGCTGGCGCGGATCGCTGATGGCCTCCGGGAGGCTTTGGACCTGGCGCTCGCGGGGATCGCCGTCGGCCGGTAGGCCTGCGATCACGCTCGCCGGCGGGGGTCGGCCGGCGGCGAGGCTGGCCGCGCTGCGGTGTCGGCCGCAACCGGCGCCGCTGATCGCCCCGGCCGGGCCGCTACCGGCGCTGGCGGGAGGCGCGCGCGAGCAGGATCCCGCCGAGGGCGACGAGCAGGATCGGCCAGATCAGGCTGGAGAGCCCGGGCACCACCTGGCTCGACCCACCGATCGCGGCGAGGATCGCGCCGAGGCCCGCCTGCCAGCCCCAGCCGCCGCCGCTCGCCGCACGCACCAGGGCGATGAACAGGAACGCCAGGCCGAGGCACAGCGTCCCGACGCCGGGTCCGCTCAGGAGGCCCGCCGCCGCCAGCAGGTCCGGTGCGGCGAGCGCGGTGATGATCGCGCCGAGGTAGAGCGAGCCCACCCCGCGGTTGACCAGCCAGGACACGAGGAACGCGATGCCGGCCGCGAGGAACAGCAGCGAGCCCGCCGTCTCCAGGGTCGGGAAGACGTAGCGAAGCAGGAGGAGCGCGCCGAACACGACGAGGAAGATCCCGAACCACGGCAGCCGGGATCTGCCGCGCGGCCCGCCGATGTCGTTCCATTCCCAGCCGTAGACGTGGGCGCCGCTGTCGATGATCTCGCCCTGCCGCAGCTCGGTCCGCCGTTCGCTCATCTGATCCTCCTTGGATGACCGCCTCAGGGTAGCGCGACGGGGCGGGCGGGGCGGGCGAGGCGCCGGGTGTTCGGAGCGCGCGACACGACCGTGCACGGGAGGACTACGATCCGGCCATGTCGCACGTCATGACCGTCCTCGGTCCCGTGGAGCCCTCGGCCCTCGGGTTCACCCTCCCCCACGAGCACACCCAGTGCACCCTGTGGCACATCCAGGACCGCTGGGACTACTGGGAGCTCACTCGCGACGAGCCCGTGATCCTGGAGGAGCTGCGCCTGTACAAGGAGGCCGGTGGCACGGCCCTGGCGGATGTCACGCTGCCGGGGATCGGGCGGGACCCGGCCTGGCTGCGTGGCCTGTCGGAGCAGAGCGGCCTCCACCTCGTGATGGGCGGCGGCTGGTACCGGACGGCCTACTACCCGGTCGAGACCATGATCGAGAAGCGATCCGTGGATTCACTCGCGGAGGAGCTGGTCCACGATGCCACCGTCGGGGTGGGGGACACCGGCATCCGGATCGGGATCCTGGGCGAGATCGGGACGGACAAGCCATGGATCACGCCCTCCGAGGAGCGCGTGCACCGGGCGGTGGCGCGTGCCTCGCGGCGTACGGGCCTGACGATCACGACCCACGCCGTGCTGTCAGGCGTGGGCGCGGCCCAGCTCACGATCTTCGAGGAGGAGGGCGTGGACCCGGGCCGGGTGGTCATCGGGCACGCGGACAGCTACCCGGTCCTCGACCACTACCTGTCGCTGATCAGCCGGGGCGCCTCGATCGAGTTCGACTTCCTGGGCATGTCCTTCGAGCCCACGGAGAAGTACGGCGAGGGGCGCACGATCGACCTGCTCCTGGAGCTGCTTCACCGCGGGCACGGGGACCGGATCCTGCTCAGCCAGGACGTCTGCCACAACAGTCAGCTCCGCCACTACGAGGGGAACGGCTACACGTACCTGCAGACGACGTTCCTGCCGCGCCTGCTCGCGGCCGGTGTGTCGCAGCCGGAGATCGACACCATCACGATCGAGAACCCGCGCCGGATCCTCACGATCGGGTAGTCGGGCTCACGATCGGGCAGCCGGGACGCGAAACGGCCGGGACGCGAAACGGCCGGTCGGGGCGAACCCCGATCGGCCGTGGACTCGACGACGAAGCGCCTAGCCGGCGAGCGTGGCCACCACGGAGAGTTGCACGTTGCCCTTCAGCGCCTGCGAGACCGGGCAGCCGTCCCTGGCGCCGTCCGCGAGCTCCGCGAACTTGGCCTGGTCGAGCCCTGGGACCACGCCCGCGACCGTGAGCTCGCTCTTCGTGATCCGCCAGCCCGCGTCCGTCTTGTCGAACGTGACCACGGCCTTGACGGTGAGGCTGGTCGCCGGCGTGCCGTTGCGGGCGAGCGCGCCGCTGAACGCCATCGAGAAGCAGGATGCGTGGGCGGAGGCGATCAGCTCCTCGGGGCTCGTCCGGCCGTCGTGCGCCTCGGTCCGCGACGCCCAGGTGACCGGGAGCCGGGTGAACGCGCCGGACGACACGTAGTTGATCGAGCCCGAGCCTGACATGAGGTCGCCGTTCCAGACGACCTCGGCGAAGCGGGTGATGGCCATGCGCGGTTCCTCCTTGGGCGTCGGTGGGTCGTCCATAGCGTGCCACGGGTCGTACGGGAACGCCCGGCGCTCTCTCGTCGGCCACGTCCAGAGCATGATGTGCAGATCAGGATAGTACTCAGGGGAACCCGATGACCACCACCTGGAGTGGCCATGGCCACGGCCGACGCCACCGCCTCTTCCCCGGCCTGGCCGGGCTGGGGATCATGCTCACCGTGCTCGGCTGTGGCGCCTCAGGGGACTCCTCCGGCGCCTCGTCGAGTGCCTCGCCCTCGGCGACGACCGCGGCCGCGTCCAGCGAGCTGGAGGGCACCTCGTGGCGCCTGACCGACTACACCACGCAGGATGGCAAGGCGTCCACGGTTCCCGCGGCCGTGACCCCGACTGCGAGCTTCGCCGGCGGCTCCATCAGCGGCAACGCGGGCTGCAACCAGTACCAGGGGCTGTACCTCGTGGATGGGTCGTCGATCAGCATGGCCACGGTCGCGACCACGAACATGGCGTGCCCGGGCCCGGCCGGCACCGTGGAGACCGCGTACCTCGAGGCGCTGGGACTGGTCAAGACGTTCGACGTGCAGGGCGACACCCTGACGCTCGCGGGCACCGGCGGCGCTCCGCAGCTGAAGTACGCGCGGGTCGTCCCGGCCACGCTCGCCGGCCCGACGTGGGTTGCCACGGGCGTCAACACCGGCACCGGTGCCGTATCCAGCATGGTCACCGGCACGACCGTCACGGCGATGTTCGCGGCGGACGGCACGGTGTCCGGATCGGGTGGCTGCAACACCTACTCGGGCCCGTACACCACCGATGGCGGGAACGTCGCCATCGGCCCGCTGGTCAGCACGACGATGCTCTGCGGCTCGCCCGTGGGGGTGGACGCCCAGGAGGCGCAGTTCCTCGGGGCGATGCAGAGGGCGACCAGCTACGAGATCGAGGGGAACTCGCTGAAGCTGCGGGCGGCGGACGGCGCGCTCCAGGTGTCGTTCGAGGTCCAGAAGGGCTGACGCCCCAACCCAGGCGGGTGCAGCTCGTTGTGCCGAGCGTCCGCAGCCGCCCGTGCCGGGCCGGAGCAAGGGGTGCCCGCCGGATACGGATCACCCCGCCCCCGGCGGAACCGGGAGCGGGGTGAGGGTGAGAACGGCCTGGCCGGATGTCGGGTCGCGGTTCAGCCCGTGACGGGTGTCGTCTCGAGCGTGACCGATGCCTCGGCCTTGGTCCCGCGCGCCAGGCGGTGGGACACCCAGGTCTTCCCGCTGTCCACCAGCGAGTAGATCACCGGGATCACGAGCAGGGTCAGGAACGTGGAGCTGAGGAGGCCGCCGATGACGACAGTGCCGAGCTCCGCGGCGATGATCGAGCCCTTGCTGAACCCCGCGGCGAGCGGGAGGAGCGCCAGGATCGTGGCGATCGCCGTCATCAGGATGGGCCGCACTCGGGTGCGTCCGCCCTCGATCAGTGCCTCCTTCGTGGACATGCCCTGGGCCCGCAACCGTTCGACCAGGTCGAGCAGCACGATCGCGTTCGTGACCACGATGCCGATCAGCATCAGGAACCCGATCAGGGCGCTGACGCCGAGCGGGCGGCCCGTGATGTACAGCGCCGGGAGGGCGCCGATCATCGCGAGCGGGAGGCTGAACAGGATGATGAACGGGGTGACCAGCGAGTTGAAGGTCAGCACCATCGCGACGTAGACGACCAGGATCGCGACGGCCATCGAGAAGTACAGGCCGCCGAATGCCTCGTCCATCTGCGCCGTGACGCCGGCGAGCCGGACGTTCACGCCGGGCGGGATGGAGCCGTCGGCCACCAGTCCGTCGATCGTGGCCTGGACCTCCTGGCTCACCTTGCCCGTGTTGGTGGACGCGATCTCGGCCGAGATCGAGGCCGCCGGGGCCTCGTCGATCCGGGTGATCGAGCCCTGGGCACTGACCTGCGCCACGGTGGCGATGGTTTCCAGCGGCACCTTGGCGACGGTCCCGACGAGGAGCTTCTTCAGGTTCTCGATGGAGGTCACGCTCTTGGGGTCGACCTGGACGAAGACGTCGACGGCGTCCCCGCCCTGCCCGATCACGATCCGCGTGGCCGTGCTGCCGACCAGGGCGGTCCGGACCTGCTGGGCGACCTGGGCGGCGGTGAGGCCGACGCTGATCGCCTTGTTCGGATCCGGGGTGACCTGGATCTCGGGCGTGCCCTTGGACAGGTCTGACTTGAGGTTGAGCAGGTCGGGATTGTCCGCGAGTGCCGCGAGCACCCTTTCGTTCGCCACCGCGACGTCGGCCGCGACCGAGCCCGAGACAATCACGCTGAGACCGTTCGAGCTGAAGCCTGCGGTCTGTGCGACCGCGATGTCGTAGCCGTCGGCCGTGACCGGTGCGAGCGATTCCGAGAGGACCTTGGAGTACTTGGTCAGGTCCACCGTGTCGTCGAGCACGACCGTGATCCGGGCGCTGTTCGCCGGACTGCCGCTCATGGCGGCGACGATCGTCTGGAACCCGGCTTCGCCCTCGCCCGGGATGGACGTCTGGACGAGCGTGACGTGCGGGTCTGCGATGAGGATGTCCTCGGCCTGCTTCGTATGCACCAGGACCGAGGCGGTGCTGGCCCCGGCGGGCGGCGCCACCGTGACCGACAGGATCTTCTCCGATCCCGCGTTGATGAACGCCGTGGGCAGGAGCGGGGCCAGCGCCATGGTGGCCACGAACAGGATGAGCGAGACGCCGAGCACGCTGGACTTGGTCACGCGGCTGCGCAGGGCCCACGTGATCGAGGGCGTGTAGACCTTGATCCAGAACGAGTTCTTCGGCTCGCCGTCCTCGTCCACGTTGGCCTTGACCTTGTCGATCAGGAGATAGGCAAGCACGGGGACCACGGTCAGCGCACACACCAGTGAGGCGAGCAGCGCAAAGGTGACCGTCAGGGCGAAGGGCAGGAACATCTGGGACACGAGGCCGCCGACCAGGCCGAGCGGCAGGAAGACGCCGACGGTCGTGACGGTCGCGGCGGTGATGGCGCCGGCAACCTCCCTGGGGCCGTTGATCGACGCGGTCAGCCGATCCTCGCCCAGGGCCCTGTGCCGGTAGATGTTCTCGAGGACGACGATGGCGTCATCCACCACCCGGCCGACGGCGACGGCCAGACCCCCGAGGGTCATGATGTTCAGGGTGACGCCGGTCGCCTGCATGACCACGAGCGCGGTGAGGATCGACAGCGGGATGCTGACCGCGGCGACGATCGTGGAGCGGATGCTGAACAGGAACAGGAAGATGGTCAGGATGGCGAACAGGGCGCCTGCGCCGCCCTCCCTGACCAGGCCATCCTGGGACTCCTTGATGAACCCGGACATGTCCGACACGACCGTGACGGTGATGTCGCCCGAGAACTTCTTGCCCAGTTCATCGAGCGTCGCGGTGACCTGGTCGGCGACGGACACGGTGTTGGCGTCCGACGTCTTGGAGATCGACAGCGAGAGGGACGGCTGGCCGTTCGTCCGGGCATAGCCGGTCGTCGCGACGCCCTTCAACTCGACGGTGCCGAGGTCGCCGATGGTGACCATCTTCGGCGCGGCCGGGGTCGCCGCGGGGGCAGCCGAGGCATTGGGATCGATCGATGCAGCGGGCTGGCCGGAAGCAGCGGGCTGGCCGGAAGCCGGGGCACCGGCGCCGGGGGTCGGCGAGGTCGCGGCGACGCCGACGATCATCGCTTTGATCTCCTCGACGCCGCCGATCGTTCCGATCGCGGAGACCGGGATCTTCTCGGTGTCGGTCGTGATCTGGCCGGCCGGGAAGGTCAGGTTGTTGGCCGCGAGGATGCCCGTGACCTGCGCGACGGAGATCCCGTTCGCGGTCAGCTTCTTGGGATCGAGCGTGATGAGCACGCGCTGCTGCTCGCCGCCGGTGACGTCGACGCTGCCGACGCCCTCGATGCCGAGCAGCGCGGGCTCGATCTCCGCCTTGGTGATCGCGTCTGCCTTCTGCAGCCCGTCCGCGGATGTGG
The DNA here is from genome assembly GCA_036508975.1 of Candidatus Limnocylindrales bacterium. Taxonomy (GTDB): domain Bacteria; phylum Chloroflexota; class Limnocylindria; order Limnocylindrales; family CSP1-4; genus CAIXZV01. Next base: position 9,048 of record DATCGK010000586.1, on the reverse strand, counting down.
CCGCGATGGACGCGATGATCACCGGGGACGAGTTGATGTTCAGCGCCGTGACCTGCGGGGTCGCCGTGGTGGGCAGCCCGGCGTTCTGGAGGTTTGCCTCGATGGCCGCCTTGATCTCCTTGACGTCGGACCCGAACGAGAACTGCGCGATCACGAGCGACAGCGAGTTTGCCGACGTGGACTGGAGGCTCTTGAGGCGCGGCACGCCGGAGACGGCCTGCTCGACGGGCTTGGTCACCTGCGTTGCGACGTCGGCCGCGCCCGCACCGGGGAGCGAGGTGATGACGGTGATGACCGGGAAGTCGATGTTGGGCAGGAGCTCCTGCTTGAGGTTGCCCCAGGCGACGATCCCGGAGATGAACAGCGCCCCGGCGAGGAGCAGGATCACGCTCCGCTTGCTGACGGCGAAGAGCGAGAGACGGCTCATGCGGGATCCTTTCGCGGCGTGGCGGAGGGGCGTGGGGACGCGGACCCCGCGGTATCAGCAAGGTGGGCGGCCGCGGCGGCCGCGGCGGCCAAGGCGGCGAGGGCGTCCCGCACGCAGGTGAGGCCCCCGTCGTCCAGGAGCTCGAGCAGCTCGCGCATCTGGCGGGCGTTGAGCTCGCGGAACCGGTCGATGAAGTCACGGCCGGCCGGCGTCAGGGCGACGACCACCTGGCGGCGGTCGACGGCATCCTCGCGGCGGGAGGCGAGCCCCTGGTCCACCACCTTGTCGACCAGGCCGCTGATCGTGGACAGCGAGACGCCCAGGCGGTGAACGAGGTCGGACATGTGGAGCTCGCCGGCCGCGCCGAGCAGGTACAGGAGCTTGGCCTGGGGCATCGTGACGGCGATCTCCAGGAACTCTGGTGCGTGGCTGTCGGCGAGGCGCTGCATGAGCGTCTCGTAGCCCGCGATCACGTCGTCGACGATGGCTGAGCGATCGGTCTGCGTGATGGCTGTGTCCTTCGCCTGTGACTGATCCTTCGGTTGCACCGAACCATTCGGTCAAGACGATACATCGGATCGGCCGCTCGCCCGGATGACCCGGATGACGCGAACGCCACGTACCATCGGCCGGTGATCAGCCACCCCGGACGACGTGTCACGCGTGCGGCCGCGCGGCGCTTCCTGGTGACGCGCCATCTGCTGGCCCCGCCGCGGGCGCTCCCCGCGGAGCCCGCATCGGTCATGCGCGTGGTGGACCGGCTCGGGTCACTCCAGTTCGACCCACTGGAGGTCGCCGGCCGCAACCACGACCTGACGCTCCTTGCCCGCGTCGCGGGCTACCGGCGGCAATGGACGGACGACCTGCTGTACCGCGACCGCGTCCTCTACGAGACGCACAACAAGATGCTCTCGCTGGTGCCCACCGCGGAGCTGCCGTGGTACCGGGTGACGTGGGATCTCGGCCACGTGGAGCACACGGGCGGTGCCTTCGACGAACACGCGCCGCTGGTGGAAGAGCTCCTGGAGAGGATCCGAACCGGCGGCCCGCTGAGCTCCACGGACGTCGCGCCGCGAGCATCGATCGACTGGTACTGGCGCCCCACGAACCAGGTGCGTGCGCTCCTGGAGGCGCTCGGTGAGGCCGGGATCCTGGCGATCTCCCGCCGGGAGGGCAACCGGCGCGTCTACGACCTCACGGAGCGTCTCTTCCCGCCGGATCTCCTGGCCCAGCGCCCGCCGGAACGCGAGCAACGGCGCCACAAGCTGCTCTCGCGCTACCGCGGCAACGGCCTTCTTGGGGCCACGGGCGAGGGCACGCTCTGGTCCGGCACGGGGGACGCCGCGTATCGCAACGGCCTCCGTGACGAGCTCGTGAAGACGGGCGCGCTCGTCCCTGTGGCGGTGGAGGGGTTGCGTGGGTCGCGGTACGTGGTGGCGGACGAGGTGCCGATCCTCGACGCCGCCGAGGCCGAGCTGGCCGCGGATGGGGAGGACGATCCCGCAGCGCCGAGGCGGATCGGGCGCCCGGGCGGCGCGGAGCCGGGCGCGACCTTCCTGGCGCCGCTGGACCCGCTGGCCTGGGACCGGGACCTGCTCCTCCGTCTCTGGGGCTTCGACTACCGGTGGGAGGTCTACGTCCCGGCCGCCAAGCGCCGCTGGGGCTACTACGTGCTGCCGCTCCTCTACGGCGACCGCTTCGTCGGGCGGATCGAGCCCCGGATCGACCGGAAGGCGGGCGCCCTGTGGATCCTCGGGCTCTGGTGGGAGGACGGCTTCGACCCGCTGGACGAGGCCAACCCAGGGTTCCCCGCGGCCGTCGCCGAGGCTCTCCGCGCACATCTCGCGTTCGCCGGCCTCAACCGCGTCACGTGGCCACGGGTGGCACGTCACCGCGCCTTCGCGGCCGCGGTCCGGGAGCGGCTGGGCGCCTGACGCCCGTGGCGTCGCCTATCACCCACAAGGCATGATTTCGGCGCCCGCAACCTGAGTGTCATGAGCGCGGCCCCGCACCTGTGGGTCCATGCCCAACAGGACAGTGACGGATATCGCCAATGACCATCAAGGAACTCGTCGCCCGCTTCCGGAAGCCGGCCCTGCCGCTCCTCGCGGTGCTCGCCTTCGTCGTCGCCGGCTGCAACCAGGTCGGCGGCGCGACGATGACGTTCTGGGACGTCATCTGGGCGATGGTCTTCTTCTACTTCTGGTTCATGTGCATCTGGATCTGGATCTCGGTCATCGGCGACATCTTCCGCCGCAACGACCTGAGCGGGCCGTCCAAGTTCATCTGGATCATGGTCGCCTTCATCATCCCGCTGTTCGGCGCCCTGATCTACATGATCACCCGGCCGAAGGTGACCGCCCAGGACGTCCAGCTCATGACCCAGGCCGATGCGGCCGCCAAGGCTGCCGCGGGCGTGTCCACCGCCGACCAGATCGAGAAGCTGAACCAGTTGCTCGCCTCCGGCGCGATCACGCAGCCCGAGTACGAGACCCTCAAGGCCAAGGCCATCGCGAGCTAGCGTCTCGCAGCCACGCTGCACCGGGTGGCGTGCGCGACGGCCCCAGGGCCGTCGCGCCGCCGCCTTTTCCTTTGCCCGGCGGCACCGGGTGAGCCATCCCGGTCGGGCGGGGAGCCGACCCGCAGGAGGTGGGGACCGGGCGTTCGGGCCTCGGATAGGCCCACGATTGACGGATCGCCGGCTAATTCCGATAATTCCACTCGGGATTAGCCCGCGACCCACGTCCCCGCGGTCGCGGCGTTCCCACATCGACGGCCAGAAGCTCGGCCGCCGGCCTTGAACGGAGCAGCGATGACCACGACCCGCGACCTCGTCCAGGACGAGCGCGACCAGTTCGCCTTCCACGACGACATCGTCTACCTCGCCCAGACCAAGCGGGGCCTGACGCGCGACACCGTCGAGGAGATCAGCCGGTTCAAGGACGAGCCGGACTGGATGCTCCAGTACCGCCTCCGGGCCTACGAGCACTTCCTGAAGCGGAAGATGCCCACGTGGACCGAAGGGCTCACGGACATCGACCTGGACAAGATCGTCTACTACCGCAAGCCGTCGGAGCGCGAAGAGAAGTCGTGGGACGATGTCCCCGAGAAGATCAAGGCGACGTTCGAGAAGCTGGGCATCCCCGAGGCCGAGCGCAAGTTCCTGGCCGGCGTCGGCGCCCAGTACGACAGCGAGGTCGTGTACCACTCGGTCCGCGAGGAGCTGAGCAAGATCGGCGTCGTGTTCATGGGCACCGACCAGGCGCTCAAGGAATACCCGGAGATCTTCCGGAAGTACTTCGGCACGGTCGTCCCGGCGGAGGACAACAAGTTCGCCGCGCTCAACGCCGCGGTCTGGTCCGGCGGATCGTTCGTGTACGTGCCCAAGGGGGTGGAGGTCCCGCTCCCGCTCCAGGCCTACTTCCGCATCAACGGCGAGAACACGGGCCAGTTCGAGCGGACGCTGATCGTCGTTGAGGAAGGCGCGAAAGTTCACTATATCGAGGGTTGTACTGCACCCATCTACGCGACCGATTCACTTCATGCGGCTGTTGTTGAAGTTATCGCGCTGGCTGGTTCCAAGGTCCGCTACACGACCATCCAGAACTGGTCGAACGACGTCTACAACCTCGTGACCAAGAGGGCGCACGCCTACGCCCACAGCACGGTCGAATGGGTCGACGCGAACACCGGCTCCAGGAAGACCGTCAAGTTCCCGGCGATCTATCTCGTCGGCGAAGGCGCGCGAGCCGAGGTCATCTCGGTGGCGGTCGCCGGCCGGGGCCAGCACCAGGACACGGGCGCCAAGGCCGTCCACCTGGCGCCCAACACCACGTCTCGCATCGTGTCCAAGTCGGTGTCCAAGGACGGCGGCCGGGCCACGTACCGAGGCCAGCTCAAGGTGGCCCCGGGCGCGACGGGCGTGACGGCCAGCGTCCGCTGCGACGCCCTGATGCTCGACGACCTGAGCCGGTCCGACACCTACCCCTACATCGACATCGGTGAAGACGACACGACGATGACCCACGAGGCCACCGTCGGCAAGGTGTCCGCGGAGCAGGTCTTCTACCTGATGAGCCGCGGGCTGACCGAGAACGAGGCGACGAACCTCATCGTGCAGGGCTTCCTCGAGGTGTTCACCAAGGAGCTGCCGATGGAGTACGCCATCGAGTTCAACCGGCTCGTCAAGCTGGAGATGGAAGGGTCCCTCGGATGACGGAGACGGCCGACCCCTCGTCCATCGCCGACCCCTCGTCGGTCGTCGGGCGCCCGGCACGGGCCGCGCGCCGCGCCCCGGCTGACCTGCCGTTCACGTTTGCGGACCGCGGCCTCGTGGAGGCCCTGGCCGCCGGGCGCGCCGAGCCCGCCTGGCTCCTGGAGGACCGCCTCGCCGCGCTGGCCCTGTTCGAGGCGCTGCCGGTGGAGAGCAGCCAGCTCTACACGCCGTACGTGGACCTGCGCGCCGCGTCCCTGGAAGCCGCTGTGCCGTACGTGGTCACCGGCGCCGCTGCCGCGACCACCGCCGCCGGGCTGCCCGATGGCGTCGCCGGACTGCTGGAGCTGCGCGAGGACGGAGTGACCGTTGCCGCCCTGTCGGACGAGGCCCGCGCGGCCGGCGTCCGGCTCCTCACGCTGGGCGAAATGGTGGCCGCCGACGAGCCGCTTGCCCGCGAGCTGCTGACCGGTGGTGCCGCGCTCCCGTCCGACGACAAGCTGGCCCAGCTGTCCCTGGCGGCCTGGACCCAGGGCGTGCTGGTGCGGGTCCCGGCGGGCGTGCGGCTGGACCAGCCCATCGTCGTTCGCTGGGCGGTCGGCGCCCCGCGCTCCGTCATCGGCCGCACGCTGATCGTCCTCGGGGACGGCGCGGAGGCCTCCGTGGTGGAGGAGCTCGTGGCGTCCGACGGGGTGGTGTCCGGGTCGCAGGCGCTGTTGTGCGCCACCACGGAGATCAGGCTGGGCGCCCACGCCCGTCTCGCGATGGCCAGCCTCCAGGAGACCGGCCCGGACCAGGTCGTGTTCCAGCAGCGGCGCGCGGAGATCGGCGAGGCCGCGGACCTTCGATGGGCCCTCGCCCAGCTCGGCGCCCGTCTCGTCCGCTCGCGGGTGGACAACGTGCTGGCGGGCGACCGGAGCACCGTCGAGCAGGTGGAGATCGTGTTCGGCTCCGACGACCAGCTCCACGACCTGACCTCGTATACCCGCCACGTCGGCCGGGACACCACCGGACAGCTGCTGTCCAAGGGTGTCCTGATGGATCGGGCCCGGACGTACATGAAGGGCCTGATCCAGATCGAGAAGACCGCGATCGGGACCGACAGCTTCCTCGGCGAGTTCGGGATGAACCTGTCAAAGTCGGCCCGCGCCGTGGCGATCCCGTCCCTCGAGATCGACCAGCCGGACTGTCGCCGGGCGGCGCATTCGTCGTCCGTGGGCCCCATCGACGAGACCCAGCTGTTCTACCTCGAGAGCCGTGGGATCCCGCCCGACGACGCGCGCAAGTTCATCGTCCTGGGGTTCCTGGAGCCGGTCGTGGCCCGGGTCCCGCTGGAAGAGGCGCGGGACCGCCTGCGCGAGGCGCTGGAGGCCAAGTGGAACGCCGGGGTTGCGGGCAGCGGGGCGGTTTCGGCGGCCTGAGCGTCCGTGGCCCGATCGCGCCCGTCTCGGCCGGCGCTCGCTGCCCTGTCGTCGTTCGCCGGCCCGCTACCATCGCCTGAGTGAGCCGCCGCATCGATCTCCTTGCCGCCGCCGACCTCGCCGAGGGCGAGATGCGCATGATCTGGGTGGACCGGACGGATCCCGTGCTGGTCGTCCACCTCGGCGGGGAGTTCCGGGCGCTCCAGGGGACGTGCTCCCACGAGTACTTCGAGCTGGACCGAGGGTTCCTCACGCGGGGCACGCTGACCTGTGCGCTCCACATGTCCCGCTTCGACCTGTCGGACGGCGAGCCGCTGGACCCGCCCGCCGAGCTGCCGCTGGCGGTCTATGCGGTGGAGGTGGTGGACGGCCGGGTGACGATCGAGGTCCCGGACGGGCCGCTGGAGGTCAACGAGGGGACCTAGCGTCCTGCTCGTCGATCCGTTCCCGTCGATCCGCTCCCGTCGATCCGCTCCCCCTGGCCCGCCTTCCTGGCGGCCGGATCCTGTCATCTACCAGCGGGGCTGGTACTCGCCGGGGTTCTGACACGCATGACGGGGGTCGTCGCCACCGGTCACGCACGGAGGCCGCGTGCCGGATCCCCAGACGCGGCCCACGTGGGGCTTCGGGCCGCCCCTGCCGTGACTACCGCCAGTTCTGCTGGTACCTGGCAGGACTTTGGCGTCGGCGGCTCGATACCACCAGCTCCGCTGGTACGTGGCAGAACCGGTGCGGCTGAACCGGCGCCAGTACCCCGCAAGGACCGCCCCCGCTGGGCCGTCTCGCCTGGGAGCCGCGCGTCCCGGGACGGGCGCCCCGGGTCGTGGGGCCGCGGACGAGGCGCTATTCCTGCCGGGCATTGATCTCGATCGGATCAGGGCCGGTCGATGTCCGCGAGGCATCGGATGGACCCGGACCGGCCCGATCCGGCTCGGACCCATGCCCGTGCGGCATCGAGAGTGCGGTCGCGAGCCCGGATCAATGCCCCGAGGGAATGCCTGTGGCGTGCTCCGGGAACGGCCCGACGAGCGGCAGGGTGGGCGCCTCGAAGGCGCTGATGAGGGCCCTCACCGGGCACGGCCTCACGCCGTTCCCCTTCGGGTCGTAGTAGACGGTCTCGGCGCCCTCGAGCGCCCGGAGGAGCGCAAGCGCCCCGCCGCGCCGCGCCACACTCCCCGAGACGACGCCGTTGACCCGCAGCCGCCAGTGGCCGGCCAGCCCATCGTCGTGGGCGGCGGCGTTGTGCTCCAGCAGGACGAGTGCCCCGGCGGCCTGGATCGCGGCCGGGATGATGTCCGGTTCGCCGGCCGGCGGCGGCACGGGGATCTGCGCCGACGCCCGTTCGGTCCGGCATCGCTGGCAGCGGTCGGCCCACCGCGGGTTGACCGTGCGACACCTGTCGCACGCCCAGTGATCCTGGACCCAGGGCGGCGGCTCCGGCCGTTCCATCAAGTGCCGCGTGGTCGATCCCGCCTGGCGACGGATCCTGGCCACGAGGTGCCAGACCCCCCAGGCGATCAGGCCACCGCCGTACACCAGGAGCAGGTAGATCAAGGCCGTCTGGGCCGACTCCAGCGTCATCCCCGACATCCCGCCCCGCGCCCGGCTCGCCCCGGCTCGCAGCCGGCCGGCTCAGTCAATCAGCGAGCCGCCGTTGATGTCCACCACCTCGCCGGTGATGTAGCCCGACTCGTCCGAGGCGAGGAACGTCACCAGCGCGGCGACCTCCTCGGGCGTGCCCAGCCGCCCGACCGGGACCCGCGAGGCGAGGTCCCGAGCGCCGGCGAGGAGCTCCGTGTCGATCAGCGCGGGGGCCACGATGTTGGCCGTGATGCCGTCCTTCGCGTACTCGATCGCGATCGACTTCGCGAGCGTCATCAGCCCTGCCTTCGAGGCCGCGAAGGCGGCCGACCGCGCTCCGCCCGACTTCCCGGCGGCCGCCCCGATGGCGATGACGCGGCCGTAGCCGAGCGCGCGCATCCCGGGCAGCGCACGGCGCGCCACGAAGAACGCCCCGGTCAGGTTGATCGCGATCGTCCGCTCCCAGAGCTGGGTGGATGTCTCCTCCAGCGGCGCCAGGGCGAAGATCCCGGCGTTGAGCACGATGACCGTCGGCGCGCCCAACTGCCGCTCGATCTCGGTAAAGGCGGCGTCCACGGCAGCCTCGTCGCTGACGTCCGCCTCCAGGCTCAGGATCCCGGGGATCTCGGGGGGCGTCAGGTCCAGGGTGGCGACACGGGCCCCGTTGGCCGCCAGCGACTGGGCGATGCACCGCCCGATGCCGCGCCCCGCGCCCGTCACGACGGCGACCCGATCCTGCAGCCCGTCGACCCTGACCATCGGTGCCTCCATCGCGTGTCGCCCGCGTCCCGGTCGTTTCCCGGTCGCGTCCCGGCCGCCCGATCGTCCGATCCGGCGCCTCGGCTACCTTAGCCGAGGCGGTGCCACCCCGGGGTGCCCCGCGGCACCACCCGCTCGATCCGGGGGACGTGAGCGTGGGTCGAGGTCACATAAGCGGCCCGGCCGCGGTCTCCACCGTGGCCTCGAGCTGCGGGTCTGACCGCGCCTGGAGCACGAGCGCGCCGACCAGGACCAGCGCCCCGCCAACGACCTGGATCGGCCCCATCGCCTCACCCAGCAGGATCCCGGCCAGGACCACCCCCACGACGGGTTCCAGCAGCATGAGGATCCCCGTCCGCGTCCCACCGATCTTGCGGATGGCGGTCAGGAACAGCACCGACGAGACGCCCGCGCCGGCGATACCGGCGAGCAGGAGGTACGGCCACGGGTCGGGGGAGTGGAGGGGCGCGGTGAGGCCGGCGCCCTGCCCGGCCAGGACCGCGATCGTGGACGCGCCGATGACGGAGGCGCCGAGAATGACGAAGGTCGCGGCATCGGCGGGGACGGTCCGGTAGCCGCTCCGGCTGACGGTCACGAACACGACCTGGCTCGCCGCGGCGCACAGCCCCAGCGCGATGCCGAGCGGG